>JBCCLQ010000058.1:0-9620 GCA_039026795.1 Pseudomonadota bacterium | reverse complement strand
GTGATTATACGTATTACATATATGAGATTCTTCATCGCCTTTATACTAACCCTGACCTGTTTGCCGTCTTTTGCTATGGCGGATATTGTGAGGGATATTCCTTACGGTACCCTGGAACGTGAAAAACTGGATATTTACACACCGGATAACGCTCAAAATCTGCCTGTTATGATCTATATACATGGAGGTGGCTGGGCCATTGGCAACAAAAAACGTGTTCAAACAAAACCCGAAGCCTTTAGTGAAGTAGGCTATATATTTGTCAGTGTTGGTTACCCTTTACTACCGAAGCACCCCGTTGAAACTCAGGCACAGTCTATTGCAAACGCTATCAGTTGGATACAAAACAACATTAAGAACTATGACGGCGATCCGGAGCGAATTCATCTCATGGGGCACTCGGCAGGCGCCCATCTGGTGGCTCTCATTGCAACAGACCACAGTTACCTGAAAAAAGTGAATGCCTCGATACATGATATTCAATCGGTCATATCCATAGACGGTGCTGCAATGAACCTTGTGTGGCGGATGAATAATTTATATAGGTCAAAAAGCGAAAGAATTTTTACCAACGCTTTTGGAACCAACAAAACCCGTTGGGAAAAGTTGTGCCCATATCATCAAGCAACAAGCGATGAATATATACCCGATTTCCTCTTTCTAACGGCTCAGAATAGGAAAGACTCAAACATAACAGCAAAGGATTTTCATTCTAAATTACAAACACTTGATGTGCATTCTGTTGTCTCCCCCATTGCTGATAGAGACCACAGCACGATAAATCGTTTGATGGGTACAAAAAATGATGAAGCCTTTGCTCAAATTATGGATTTCTTGAACCAAAAAGACTAAGTTATTGATATGTTGGCAAAGATTAAACCATATCTGATCAATGAAAAGCTGATGACGCTTGGCATGGCGCTCATCGCAGCCGCTGCCCTCGGTATGGCGCTGATTGCGCAATATGTTTTTGATCTCGCGCCATGTAATCTTTGCGTTATTCAACGCTATCCTTACGGATTTGTGATCGCCTTTGGCTTGCTCGGGTTTTTTATGGCCGAAAAATCACCCAAGGCTACGGCGATCCGTATGTTTTTTATTGGAACCAGCTTTCTGATCAACAGTGCAATTGCGTTTTATCATACAGGCGTTGAACGGCTTTGGTGGAAAAGCGCACTGGAGGGTTGCAATGTTCCCGAAATTGACCCGAACAATATCCTCGCCTCTATCGAAGCGGCACCTATCGTGCGGTGTGATGAAATTCCATGGGCCGATCCGATCCTCGGCCTATCGATGGCGAATTATAACGTCATCTTCTGCCTCGGACTGGCAGTGATCTCTTATATCTCTATGCGCCTTCTTTGGAAGAAAGACTAGTCTGCGAAGGCTAGGCGCCTAACATCTCTGCGAAGCCCATGATCCCCATGAACAAGCAAAAGTAAAAAATATAAAACCCGACAGACTGTTTTAACGTCCGTCGCTTTCCAAAATTGAATAGATCATCAAACATTGCGCGCGCCCTTCGTAACTCAAAACATGATTATATCATCACGCTTAAAGCGCAAAGCCTTAGCTGTCAACGGTTTTCAGGAAATCAGATTGTTTTTTTGAGCTCGCCGCGATGTTTGTGTATCGCTCGTATAGCATCTGCATATCTTTTTTGTTGAAGATGCGCCCATACATGACCAATTAAATCTGAATGTTCCCGACTGGCTTTTCTTAAGCTTTCACAGGCTTCTAATAAAGCATCATGTGATCCCCTATCATGTATAAACAATCCTTGAATTGACATTTGTAATTGCTCTAAGGGGGGGAGGCCTTTTTGTTTTCCTCTAAGATAATATTTTTCTTGTAAAAAATGAGGCGTGCTATCTGCAAAAAGCAGTTCTGTTTTGCACTGCCCTGTATTTCTAATAGCACCTGTCTTAAAAATAACCGCCTGTCTGGGATTTAAATTTATTAATAAACCGGCTCGTGCATTAGTTGCAGGATCGTATGAACCGACTTTAAATTCCCTATGGGCATGGCTCTCGACTCTTAGTTGTCCGCCATCGGGCGTTACAATAAATTCCTGATTTGGAGGTACGATTAGGCAATCACCCGCCACCATTTGAAATGTTCTAGATGGAACGCTCACATTATCCTCTATTTTGCTTAAAAAAATATGTAAATATTTGATGCGTTTTTGTCAATAAAAAACCGGGCGAAGGATGACCCGCCCGGCTGTGTTTGAATTTAAAAGGTGAGCTTACTTGCTACCTTTGACAGTTGTGAGCAAGGCGATCGGGATAAGGCCGAGCATCACGCCTGTTGTGTATCCGAGGTAAATACCGAGCACGGCGAGTATTACGCCATAGAGGTCATTTGTCATGCCTCTTGCCGATAAGATCATACCTGATACAAGGATTATGAAGGCTGTGCCGATCAGCGTATGGATTTCGCCTCCGTCAAAGAAGCTTCCTACGCCTTCAACAACGCCTGCCATCCCTAAAAAGTGCACCAGTGTTGTGGAAACACCCACCAGTACTGTTAAGGACAACAAATAGAACCACACGGCTCCTGTTGTTGATCGCACGTGACCTACGTCTAATATTTTCCCAAACATCGCAACCTCCTTTCGTTTAACGTTGCTTGGCCCTCTTACCGGGGCACTTCACGCAACCGAAGAATACTCGTTATGAGGCCTCCAGTTCCGTGTCCCAGTAGAGGAAATCCCCCCAACTTTCATGCAGAAAGTTCGGCGGGAAACTCTTTCCCTGGTCTTGCAGTTCATAGATCGTTGGCTGTCTAGGTTCCTGCAAGGGGTACATATTACATTCATGGGGCATTTTTGCGCCCTTCTTGGTATTACAACACTGACACGATGTGACGATATTGTCCCAGGTGGATCGGCCACCCCGGGATTTCGGGATCACATGGTCGAATGTTAATTCATTGGTTTTGAACTTGCCGCCACAATATTGGCAAATCCAGTTATCGCGTAAAAACACATTAAATCGGGTAAAGGCGGGCTTGCGCGCCGTCGCTACATAATCATTCAACGCAATCACACTCGGCAGCTTCATTTCCAGCTCGGGCGATCGCACAACACGGTCATACTCAGATAAAACAGTCACTGATTCTCGAAAAATGGCCTTAACAGCATCCTGCCAAGACCATAATGAAAGCGGGAAGTAACTCAACGGCCTATAGTCCGCATTCAGGACCAATGCCGGGCACTTTTCTAACGGGGTCGATACGTCCATTACTCTTTGCTCCTCTTACAATCCATTAAACGATATAGATCGTCATACTTGCTTATCAAAAGGGCGGTAACCCTTGGGGATCTTAAGGTAGGGAATGCAAAGATCCCGCTGTTGATAATTTAATTATACCACAAAAGTGGCGGAAACAAAGGGTTTCCAAGGCTTTTATGCTGCATATGCACAGATCTATCCACTGCAACAAAAATTGTCATAAAATTGATTGTGCGCTCAAAGACTTACCGCATTTGCACAAAAACACGGCTTTTGCTGCGCTTGCTTAAGAAACACCGCATAATTTCACATAATTATTACAAAGTGTTACAAAACGCTTTTTAGAAATGCAGCGCCGGAGGCTATCCCTTGCTCATCAATGGAATGCGTCAAATGCGGAGTTGTATGACCGGAAACATCATACCCCGCACGCGTCAAATGCGCACTTGCATGACGATGTGCGACCACAGGCACCACATCATCGGCTTCACCGTGAATAAGATGTATTGGCATTTTTTGAATATCGGATGATTTCAGCCCCTCTTCTCCAACCAGCGCGCCCGAATACCCCAAAACCCCCGCTATAGGCTTGTTTCTCCGCGGCGCTGTATAAAGCGACATCATGCACCCTTGAGAAAACCCGCACAGAACCGCATTTTCATCTTTTAAATCATAATATTGCAGCATGGAGTCGATGTAGTTATTTAGGATCGGAAATGCATTTTCCGCGCCCTCCTCCATATCCTTTTGATCACGGGATTGCAGCGAAAACCACTGATAGCTATTCATCATGCCCGGCGCCATATCACATGGGAATGGTGCATCAGGTGACAAAAACACGGCATCAGGCACAGCTTGCCCGAAATACGGCGCTAGAGAAATCAAATCCTGCCCGTTTGATCCCAATCCATGCAGTAAAAACACAATCTGCTTCGGATCGCCGCCCGATAACGGGTCTTGTTTGTATGTATTCAATTCACTCATTTGCACTTTATACGCGCGCAATATGCCTTTATACAAGCAGGCATGTTCAAAAAACTGATCGCGACTCTCTGCATCACGATATGCGCCGGTTCCGCCTTTGCACAAGGTGCGCCTGTGCCTCCCGAACAAAGCACGCAAACACGTGTGACGAAAAACCTGAACGCAGCGGACGATACAAACTATGTAAGCTTTTCTTTTGAAAATGACTCCATCGGCGGTGGCACGGATCAGGCTTATACCAACGGCGTACGCCTGACATGGTTCAACGCATCCACGCCTGTACCAAACATGATGGATACTTTGGCTGATGCCGTACCGACTTTCGATATCAATAAAACCACAAGCGCGCGTTACACATTCGGGCAGAATATGTACACACCTGAGGACATCACTGTACGGGAATTACAAGAAGACGACCGCCCCTATGCGGGCTGGCTGTATGGTTCAATTGGTTTGGTAACAATCACCGATAACCATCTGGACGAATTGGATTTAACGCTCGGCATTGTTGGACCGGAAGCACAGGCTGAAGTGGTACAGGAGTTTGTCCATGACTTGATCGATACCCGCGATCCATCGGGCTGGGATAATCAGCTGGATTTTGAACCGGGACTTATTCTCGCGTGGACACGTCGCTGGCCGGCAGCCCTCGAAAAAACATTTGATGACTACCGCGTTGCCGTCGAACCGAACATCAATATCTCACTTGGTAATATCTACACTTACGCAGGCACAGGCGCGACCCTGACGTTCGGCCCCTATCAAGGCACACTGCAGGATACTCCACCGCGTGTTGCGCCATCCGGCCCCGGCACAGGATATTTCGAAACACCGGATCAGGGCTGGAGCTGGTATGTCTTTGCAGGTCTTGATGGTCGCGCTATTGCACGCAATATCTTTTTGGATGGGAACACATTTTCGGACAGTCACAGCGTCGATAAAAAATATCTGGTCGGCGATGCGAATGTCGGTGCTGCACTAACACTCGGCGATTACCGCTTATCCTATACCCTCACTGGCCGCACAAAAGAATTCGATGGGCAGGAGAATGAAACACTCTTCGGCTCGCTTACGCTGACTACTAGATTTTAACCTCTCACCCAGATTCAGCTAAGCTCAATTTTTTCGCTAAGCTTTCACATCCCTCTCCCATAGGGAGAGGGAGGGGCCCGCGCGAAGCGTGGGAGGGTGAGGGGTTACGATCCGTTGAGAATCATATAAGATTGTCGCAAAGAGAGACATAAAAGCATGGGCTATGATATTATACATATTTCCGGCAAACCGCATTTCCTCGTGCCTGTGCACGAATTCACGGAGCTACAAAACGGGGCAAACGATCTGCCCGATAATGTGCGTGAAGAATTGGCCTTGGGTCAAAAACACCCGATCAAAGTATTGCGTAAATATCGCGGAATGACACAAGGCGACCTCGCGTCTGCTTCCGGAATCTCCCGCCCCTATATCACCGAAATCGAAACAGGCCGCAAAGACGGCTCCGTCCGCGCACTGAAAGCAATAGCGGATTCACTCGATATTTCACTGGATGCGCTAGTAAATTGATTGCGTCTGCGCGCAGGCGATTAAGGATTCCGTGACCACGGTGATGATTTCGTCGGTCTACGTGACCTTGGCTTGCCTACAGGGCCTTGTTCTGGCTTGGATTCAGGAGGATTCGCCCATCGGCTATTTGGATTAGGAGTCGAAACATTAGGTTCTGTCGGCGGTGAACCTTCACGAGATTTTTGAGGTGGCTTTTCTCTAGTAGTTCCACCAAACATTTCTGCCAACCTTCTCCCCACTACATCTGAACGTGCTTTGTAAAAATCTAATGCTTCCTTTTTTTCGAGCGCTTGCCGAACACCTGCTTGATCCTCTACAAGAAATTTAGCCGCAGTCAGAAAAAAACCTGTTTCACCGGAGCAAACCACATCATACAAAGTGACAATATCTTCACCATAAATGCCCGACTTATCCAAACTTCCCAGCACAGCTCTGATCTGAACTTCTGGTTGAATAAGGGGAGCTATCATCATCCCCAAAATACCTGCCTGTGATTTTAGGCCAGGCATCGTCTCTTCAACAATTTTTGACGGATCTTGATTATAAAAACGCTCAATTTTAGTGAGCCTATCTTAAGCCTCTTGGTTGTTTCCAGCCATAACATAGTAAGCTTCTTGTAGATCCATGCCCTCAGTTAAACGCATTTATACACCTTTCTTAAAATAATAGAGAGAAATTACCCTCAAAAAAACATTATGTCAATAAAATTCTTCTCCCTACGAACATTGTCCAAAAAGGCTTCTCGTGCTAAGCTCTAAAAAATAAAAATAAATAAAAAACAGGGATATATATGTTTCTTAATCGTACGGTACACGATGCCTTTCTGGCACCGGGGCATGAAATAGGCGTAGTTTATATCAAACCCCTAGATGCTTTTTTCGAAGCAACAGAAGTCAAACCAGGACAAGTTTTTTTTGGCCGTGGAAAAATAGGCGATGGTCCTATCATCAGAGTAATTGATACAAAAGAAGGCACTGTTAAACCCAGAGCTCCATGGGGTGGCGAAATGCCAAATGCCAGCATTAATGATTGGAGTGACATGATTGCTCAATTTAAAATATCGGCAAGTGAAATCGAAAACGCCCACGAAATCAGAGAAAAAGAATTAGGCCTTAGAAAAAGGCGACAAAAACCTCATATTTCTAGACGCCGAAAAGGTCCTGCGCCCGGTGCGGCAGCAATAGCTGCAGAGTAATTAACGCTTCAATGACCCCATCACACCACGGATGACTTCGCGGGCGATAGTACGGCCGATATTGCTGCTCATGGAACGTACCAGTGATTTAATCGCCGCTTCACCAACAGACTGACGGTTTGACGATTTCTTTTTGGCCTTGGCTTTACCGGCTGCATCTTGCGCTTTTTCAGCTTGCTCGGCTGCTTTCTCTGCGCGTTTTTGCAGAATTTCATAAGCGCTCTCACGATCCTGCTCGGTATCGTATTTCGCGCCAACGCCGTCATTTTTCATAGCCTCTGATTTGGTAAATGCTTCAGCAGGTCCCAACTTCGAATGCGGCGGACGCACCATCGTGCGCATCACCATCGACGGGTTCCCTTTACCTTCAAGAGTAGAGACTAAAGCCTCCCCGACCCCTAGATCAGGAATAACCTCGGCGACATCGAATTTTGGGTTTTCACGATAGGTTGTTGCGGCCACCTTGATGAATTTCTGTTGTTTCGGGGTAAAGGCGCGCAATGCATGCTGCACCCGATTCCCCAATTGCCCCAAAACACTTTCGGGAATATCCTGCGGGTTTTGTGTGATGAAAAATACACCGACACCTTTGGAGCGGATCAAACGCACCACCTGCTCCACTTTTTCCAGCAAAGCTTTTGGCGCATCATCAAACAGCAAATGCGCTTCATCGAAAAAGAACACGAGGCGGGGCTTATCCGCATCCCCTTGCTCCGGCAATTCTTCAAACAACTCTGCCAGCAACCACAACAGGAACGTGGCATACAAGCGCGGTGAATTCATCAACTTGTCCGCGGCCAGCATATTGATCATGCCCTTGCCGTCATAATCGGTGCGCATGAAATCGCGCAAATCCAGCGCAGGCTCACCAAAAAATGCTTCACCGCCCTGATCTTCCAATCGCAACAGAGAGCGCTGTATCGCGCCAATCGATTGCTTGGACACCATGCCATAGGTCGATGAAATTTCGGATGACCGCTCGGCCATATTGATCAACAACGCACGCAAGTCTTTCAGATCAAGCAGTAACATGCCTTCTTCATCGGCAATGCGGAAGGCAATGTTCAATACACCTTCTTGCGTATCATTCAACTCCAACATGCGGGCCAGCAATATCGGTCCGATTTCGGATATCGTGGTGCGGACCGGATGCCCGGACTCCCCGTAAACATCCCAGAATGTCACAGGAAACTTTTCACCTTCGTAAGGATCAAGCCCAATCAGGTTCGCACGCTTGATCAAAAAGTCCTGCATCGCGGATGTTTCACACATGCCGGACAAATCACCCTTGACATCCGCCATAAACACGGGCACGCCCGCACTACTAAACCCTTCGGCGAGGTTTTGTAAGGTCACGGTTTTACCTGTTCCCGTTGCGCCTGCAATCAACCCGTGACGGTTTCCCCATTTCAGTGGAAAATAGATTTTGTTTTCGTAAGCATCGGTTTCAGACCCGATGTAAATTGCTTCTTTTGTATCTGCCATGTTTTGCCTTTGTAAGTATAACCACAGAGCGCACTGAGGACGCTAGGAGTCCACAGAGCCAATGAATATCTTTTAAAATTCTCTGTGAACTCTTTCTTTTTCTTAGTGTTCTCTGTGGTTTAAAAAGCATACTCACGGTCGTGTTGCAAGGATGGGATGGACTGACGTGCATTCTTTACAGCTGCCAAATCCAGATCAGCCATGATGATACCGGGTTCGGTTCCCGCCTCGGCCAACACTTCGCCCCATGGGCTGACGATGATCGAATGACCATATGTTTTACGCCCTGCTCCATGCTCACCGACTTGGGCGGCAGATACCACAAAACATCCTGTTTCAATCGCTCGCGCCCGTTGCAAAACATGCCAGTGGGCCTCGCCTGTCGGAACAGTAAATGCTGAAGGCACAGTCAAAATTTCCGCCCCCTTCTTCGCTAAATCGCGATACAAATGCGGGAAACGCAGATCATAACAAATACTTATACCGATTTTGGCGAAGTCTGTTTCGACTAGAACCGCTTTATCGCCCGCTTCATACTCACTGCTTTCGCGATACCGTTCACCATTAGGCAAATCGACATCGAACATGTGCATTTTATCGTATCGGGCAAGCTCCTTTCCATCAGGACCAAACACAAAACAACGATTGGCAATTTTTCGCTCCAGCTTGACCTTCATCGATCCGATCACAAGCGTAATGCCAAGCTCTCTCGCCAAATCGGAGAAAAACGGAATACCGGCATGCTCGTCTTCTACTTTCGCGCGCTCAATCGTCTCGCGTAAGGACGTACCGAGCATATCCGTATTTTCCGGTGTGCTGATAAATTGCGCACCTTCACTGGCTGCCTGACGAATAAATCCTTCAGCCTGCTTTAAATTTGCTTCAATGTCCGGCTTTGATGTCATCTGTACACAAGCCGCTTTGATTGTTTTAGTCATTGAGAAGCGGATCCAGTTTCCCTTCGGCATCCAATGCGTGAATACCGTCACAGCCGCCGGGGATCAGTTCATCATTGATAAAAATTTGCGGTACAGATTTCGGCCCGCCTGTGCGTTCCACCATTTTCGCGCGCGCATCTTCATCACCCGTAATGTCGTATCCGGTGTAATCCACGCCCTTGCCGTCCAATAATGCCAGCGCTTTCCTGCAAAACGGGCATG
>JBCCLQ010000057.1:0-9638 GCA_039026795.1 Pseudomonadota bacterium | reverse complement strand
TAAGCTTCTTTGGCTTCAGGCTCGTCATCCTTTGTGATTTCTTCGCCTGTTTCCTGATCCACGCGTTTCATGGACAGCTTGACCTTACCGCGATCATCAATACCGATCAGCAGGACTTTGACCTCATCGCCTTCGTTCACAACATCGGTTGTTTTGGCGGTGCGGGCATCCTGAAGTTCAGAGATGTGCACAAGGCCGTCATTTTTACCCATGAAGTTCACGAATGCACCGAAATCAACCGTTTTCACAACTTTACCAGTGTAAACTTTACCGACTTCTGGCTCCGCCACGATGTCAGTGATCATGCCGACAGCGGCGTCGATTACATCCTGATTAGAGGCAGCAACTTTGATTGTGCCGTCATCATCAATGTCGATTTTTGCGCCAGTGGTTTCCGTGATTTCACGAATAACCTTACCACCCGTTCCGATGACATCGCGGATTTTGTCCGGATTGATTTTCATGGAATGGATTTGCGGAGCGAATTCGGACATTTCTTCACGTGCGCCATCCAGCGCTTTCGCCATTTCACCAAGGATATGAATACGACCGTCTTTGGCTTGTGCCAGAGCGATCTTCATAATCTCTTCGGTAATGGATGTGATTTTGATGTCCATCTGCAATGATGTGATACCGTCATTTGTTCCGGCCACTTTGAAGTCCATGTCACCCAAGTGATCTTCATCACCCAGAATGTCTGTCAGGACTGCAAAGTCTTCGTTTTCCTTGATCAAACCCATGGCGATACCGGCAACCGGCTTCGCCAGAGGTACACCAGCATCCATCATAGCCAGTGAGCTACCGCATACTGTTGCCATAGAGGAAGAACCGTTACTTTCGGTGATTTCAGAGACGTTACGGATTGTGTAAGGGAATTCCTCAGCGTCCGGCAACATCGGGTTGATAGCACGCCAAGCAAGCTTACCATGACCAATTTCACGACGGCCGGGAGGGCCCACACGTCCGGCTTCACCAACAGAGTAGGGTGGGAAGTTATAGTGCAGGAGGAAGCGGGAGCGTGACTCACCTTCCAGCGCATCAATAATCTGTTCATCCTGACCTGTACCCAGTGTTGTGACTACAAGTGCCTGTGTCTCACCGCGTGTGAACAAGGCAGAGCCGTGCGCACGAGGTAAGATACCAACTTCAGCCACGATTGGACGGACTGTTTTTGTATCACGTTCGTCAATACGCTTGCCTGTTTTCAGGATTGCGCCGCGAACAACATCGGATTCAAGGGATTTGAATTTGGAACCGAGCATTGCTTCGCTAATGCCTGCTTCCTCATCCAGAAACTCTTCAGCTGCTTTTTCCTTCACAGCAGCCAGAGCAGCCTGACGCTCCATCTTGTCCGTAATGGCGTAAGCCTTTGTCACGTCATCCGCGTATTTGGCTTTCAGATCTGCACCAAGCTTTTCCGCAACAGGGTCAGCTTCCGGCATATCCCATGGTTCTTTCGCGCCCATTTCGGCAAGCTCAATAATGCCGTCAATAACAGGCTGGAAGCCGTTCCAAGCATGCATAACAGCGCCCAACATGATGTCTTCATCTAGCTCTGACGCTTCGGATTCAACCATCAAGACACCTTCTTTTGTTCCGGCCGCAACCAGATCAAGCTCGGTTTCTTCCATTTGCTGTAGTGTCGGGTTCAGGATATATTCTCCATCCTTATAACCCACGCGTGCCGCGCCGATTGGACCCATGAATGGGATACCGGACATTGTCAAAGCGGCTGATACACCGATCATCGCCACGATATCCGGGTCATTTTCCATGTCGTGCGCCACAACAGTGCACATGACCAGAACTTCGTTCAGGAAGCCTTTCGGGAACAATGGACGGATTGGACGGTCGATCAAACGGGCTGTTAATGTTTCTTTTTCGGAAGGACGTGCTTCACGTTTAAAGAAACCACCTGGGATTTTACCGGCTGCGTACGCCTTTTCCTGATAATGCACAGTGAGAGGGAAGAAATCTTGGCCTTCCTTTATACTTTTGGCAGCTGTTACAGCACAAAGAACGGTTGTTCCGCCCAATGTTGCCATAATGCAGCTATCAGCCTGTCGTGCTATTTTTCCCGTTTCCAGAATGAGTTTTTGTCCGGCAAAGTCGATTTCTTTGCGGAATACTTCAAATTTCAACATGTATATTACCTTTCATCTTTCATACATAAATATGCGAGTGAGAAAGGCGCTTTTGGGATAATCGGTGGACGGTAAAACACTCTTACTTATACTTGCATCCCAAACTTGATTTGGGATCTCTTTGGTTGAGATCCTGACTTTCGTCAGGATGCAAAGAAAGAGGGCTTAACAGTCAACCGATAAACGGTATCGCGCCCTTTTCATGCGCGCCTTTTTCTGGCATGTTTGCTATGGAATGTCAAATATTTAAAGGTCTTTTTATGTCATCTGAAAACGAACAAAATAATCAAAATCCAACCATTTTGGGTCAAGCGCCCGGCGATCTTATTCGTTATTTGTATTTTGCCTTGATAGCTTTGATTGTAATCTCATTCGTATCCAGTTTTCTTTCTCATCCTTCACCTGCAACGAATGCAAATCTGGAGCTTCACACAGAAAAAATGCAGGAATTACAACAAAAGATGGCTCAGGGCATACCAACCCCGGAAATGTATGAAGAGCTTGAAAAGTTAAGAGAAGAGATGATTGTAAACGTAACTTATGAAAACCGTGGATCTATCTCGCTAGGTCTTGTTTTGACTATAGCCGGTTTGGGTGTTTTCGGTCTGTGCGTGTTCTTATATTTAGCAAAGAAAAATGAATTGGGAGAAGTGCTGACCAGTCATGCCGGGTTTTTGTGGGTGGTGCAGCTTGCTTGCTTTGTTTTGGGAATGATTGTTGCAACGCTCTTCATGTCCTTTGCTCCGTTCTTATTATTTTTGTTTGGTTTTTTGTATGTGGCTGTGCAAATTTACGTTGTTATGTGCGGGTATCATCTATTGCAACGATCAGAAACGGTTACCAAAGATTCCCTTCTGACAGAGGCAAAGTCCTTAAAAAATATTATTCAGAACAAAGCCAAAAACATGAAGAGCAACCAATCATGAATGAATTGAAATTTTCAGTTGTAAATGTTTAGCAGGTTTTCGAATTATGCTGATTGAAGGCGATGAAATAGAGATTTGGGGAGTTGAGACCTACGCTTTCATAAAATATCTCTATGCGGGTCTCTTTATCTTGGTTGCTCTCAATCTCGTGTTTTCATTCAGCCCGGACAAAGGCTCAGCCTATCATCAGGAAGTCAAAGCTTACCAAGAGCGTATTGAGTATTTGCAAGCGCAGGTTACCAACGCCGAAGACATCACAGACCGCCAATATAGCGAGCATTTGGAAGAGTTGAGGGAATTACGAGAAAATCTGAGATCAATCAGGCAAACGGCGCCGAGTGGTTTACTGGCTTTCCTGGGAATTTTAGGCTTTGCTGGTTTTTCGCATTTCTGTATCTGCGTATATTTATATCTGATGGAAGGTATTAGACTTGGTGATGTTTTAAGGTCGCATGCCGGATTTTTATGGATGAACCAGGTGGTATATTTCATCATCAGTTTGATTATGATCCCGATCCTGATGTTTATTCCTGTTATTTCACCGATCTTGGTAGGGTTGTTTGTGGCATCGCAGGCGTTTTTTGTCACATGCGGGCTCTTGCTCTATCAGGCCGATGAACTGGTTACGGTTGAGAGTTATAAACAAAAAGTTTTCGAGCTTACCAACACAGCGAAAGCAAAAATAAAAGGACTGAAAAAAGAATGAATTATTTGGTATTGATGCGTCACGGGCAAAGTGAATGGAACTTGGCGAACAAGTTCACAGGCTTCACGGATGTGGAGCTGACAGAGCAGGGTATTGAAGAAGCCAAAGAAGGCGGACGCAATTTGAAACAGGCCGGTATTGTCTTTGATCAGGTGTTTACCAGCACATTAAAACGCGCGAACGAGACTGCGAAAATCGCCTTGAGCGATGCAGACCAGGGCGATTTGATTGACGGCATGATTTATCATGATGATCTGCGGGAACGCGATTATGGCGACCTGACAGGCCTAAACAAGGATGAAACACGTGAAAAATACGGCGATGAACAAGTGCATATCTGGCGCCGTTCCTATGATACCCCCCGCCGGGCGGAGAGTGTTTGAAAGACGTGGTGGAAAATCGCGTACGACCATATTACGAAGCCAATATCAAACCCATGTTGGATGACGGCAAAAATATTTTGATTGCTGCGCATGGAAATTCCCTGCGTGCCATGCTGATTATCCTTGGCGTCGAAACACCGGACAGCATCAACGAGGCCGAAATGCCGACTGGCGTGCCGTTGGTGTTTGAGCTTGATAATGGCGAGATCAAAGCGCGGTATTTTATTGATGAGAAAGAAGCGGTTTAGGGAAAAGCCCTCGTCATTTGCGCCTGATTTTGTGCGCAAAGCGCTCTTCTATTTGCATTAGACCATGGGTGGTAATCAGCTCCATCATTGTTCCAACAACCAAAATGTCTTTGAAGGAAATTAATCGTTCCTGTTAAATCGTTTATATCTGCTATAGCCCCACTATCAATTAAACGTGTAAGAGTGTTGCCGCATTCGGTGGCCACATTAATCATTTCGTAGTAAGGGCCAGTGTAGTCAGGAGTAATGAGAGTAGCGTTGCCCGCGATATGTTCGTTTATTCGTGCAGGTGCATCAATGCATGCGGCATCTGTTGTAACAGTGCTGCTTAGCTGAGGTCTAACACTTAAACGGTAGGTTTCAGTTAATGAATCAAGAGATGCACGAATACATGCGGGTCCTGATAATCCCGATGTAGAAATGTCACTAAAGGCAGCCATGCCGGGCACATTCAGTGTTTCGTTGGTAAATCTATTGCCGTAAGCAGGATCAAAAGTTTGATATTGGGTTCCACAGGACATAGCGATAGAAGCAATAATACTGTGTGATGGTGTAGCTTGGGGAATAACTGGAGGAGGCAATATAAAAATATCATTACCTTCCATAAACGTAAATGGTGGCAAATTGGGATTGCAGGTTGCTTGGCTCGTTAAGCAATCTGACGTGTTCAAAATGCGTTCTATGGCTGAAGGTTCCCATATAAAGCCTAAATAATTAGCACCGCGATCGATTGATTCTGAGCAGTCCGTCACATAAGTTTCAGTAGTTAAGGCATAGTCGAGTAATGTTGAAAAATTTTGTCCTTGAAGAGAAGAGGGATTGCAGCCTGCTATAATTTCTCCTTGTGAGACTCTTATACGAGTATTGGTTAGAAAAGCACTATCAAATCCAAAAATGTTTTTATCTTCCGTATTAACCGCACTTTCTAGATATTCTACCAAACGCTGAGACAATCCGTACATGAGGTTGTGAGAAGTCCTTATACATCCTTCGACAATCAGCTCGTCTGATGCTTCCGAAACATTTTGAGGACAGGCGGCTATAAGATTTGCATCAGTGGTTATTAATCTGTCAGGCGTATCAATAACTACATTTTCACTTTGAGCTGTGGCGGTTTGAGGCAGTAAAGGCAATACGAAAACTGCGGCAGCTTTAGCAAAATCAGAGACGGCTTTCAGTGTTTTATTCATTTCATCACTCCCTCAAAATTTTGAATGAATTATGTATAAAAATGGTGTTTTGTCAATAAAAAGCTGCCTAAACCTTACTTTCCTTCGATGTTACGAGGATCATGCTGAGGGCTAATCCAAGAGCCATCAGGAAGAAATACTGAATATCAATATGGATGAGAATGAGTGCGAGGATGCAGGTGAGGCTGCGCCCGATACCCAGTGCGACTTCACGTGCGGCCATGTTGGCGTAGGTTTTATCGGTGTACCAGCGGCTTTGCAGCCCCACAGCGAACATATGCGATCCGGTCGTCCAGAAGAAATAAGACCACAGCAAAACAAACGGGGATTGTATGACAGCCCAGGGTGCCCATCCTGCTGTAATCAATGTTGCGCCGACTTTGCCTTCACGCATCTTTGTCGTGTGAAACCAGTGTCCTGTGAACGGTGAGCTGGCAATCTTGCAGGCTATACCCAAAGCAGAAACAATACCTGTCGCGACACTACTGAGGCCGATAAAGCCAAGCCAAACAGGTGCGAAAAACGAAATCAGAAAATGCGATGCGCCATCGAGCATGGTGTTAACGCTTTGCCATGGCTTGTGAAATAGCGATTGAAACACATTGCCGCTACGTGTTTGCACGGGGCTTTCGAGCGGTATGGCTGAGAGGAGCAGTATTGAACTGCCCAATAAGCCTGCAAAACACAACATGACAAACCATGTGCCCGGTAGGAAGGCGAAGATAAGGCCGCCGATAAAATAACCAATCATGCTGCCAATAGAGCTTCCGATATTGGCGATAGATACTTCGTTCCCTAGATTGGCGTCACTACTGCTATGGATAACCAGAACGTGATAGAGCAGCCAGAATGATGCACTGAACAGCGAAAATAGCAGGCTGAACAAAAAGGCCAGCGATAGCATGCTCAATTGATCCAGCGGTGTGACGATCAGGGGAAGTAATATGATGCCCTGAAGAATGAGTAAGCCGATGAAATAGGGGCGTTCGGGAAAGCGTTGGGCCAACCAAAACAGAAACGGCATTAAAAATATGTTGCCAAATATGGACTTGGTTAGAAAATAGGCTGCTAGAACCCACGGACCGTGGCTTAGAAAATCGAATGCAAAATACAAAATGAGACCGGAAAAAGCGGAGCAACCCAGAACCGTTCCAAGGTAAAGTCTAAATCTGTCCGGTGACGCGAAGGGATCAATAAACGCGCGCTTGAGAAATGCGATCATTATTAAAGTATAAAGTAAAAACCCCGCATCACAATCAGCGGGGTTTTGTTATTCGGTATAATTACGTCTGATTAGCGGCGGATATTCAGGCGCTTGATCAGATCCTGATAGCGGCCTTCGTCTTTGCCTTTCAAGTAATCCAGTAATTTACGGCGTTTTGCCACCATGGCCAGAAGGCCACGGCGTGAGCCGAAATCTTTCTTGTGGCTTTGCATGTGCTCTGAGAGTGCATTGATGCGGTTTGTCAGAATTGCGATTTGCACTTCCGGAGACCCGGTATCGCCTTTTTTAGTTGCGTATTCTTCTACGACTTCTTTTTTACGTTCAGTTGTAATCGACATCGTTCTTTCCTTTCTTTTTTTTGCATCCCGGACTTGATCCGGGATCCAGTTTGTTTCATGAGGTCCCGGCTTTCGCCGGAATGCTTCAGAATTTTAAATATTTAAAATCCTTCGCACTTTTATGTCCGGGCCATCGACTTCGATCAAAGCGAGTGGGCGGCCTTCATAGGTTGCCAGAGCGGTTGCGGGTTCTCCCGGAATGATACCAATCATTTTAAGCCGATCCATATCAGGCTTTGCAATGAAGGACAGGGGATTGCCATGTTTTAACCGACTGGCTTCCTGATCTTTTAAGGCCAGTGCCGGGATGTCGTCCAGCACGGTCTCAACCGGAAGCACTATGTCTTCAATGGGCGTGTTATCAGGCATTTCATCAAAAAAATCAAGGGAAATCGCGTTTTTCAGGGTGAGGGGGCCGACTTGAGTGCGGGAAAGGGCCGAAATATAGCCGCAAGTACCCAATTTTTGCGCCATATCACGCGCCAGAGAGCGGATGTATGTGCCTTTTCCGCATACACATTCGAATGAGATGGTATGAGTACTGTGTTCGAGTATTTGAAGGCTTTCGATGTATACAGAGCGGGATTTCAGCTCTACTTCCTCGCCATCCCGTGCCAAATCATAGGCACGTTGTCCATCGACCTTAATGGCTGAAAATTTGGGTGGGATTTGGTCAATATCGCCTGTGAAGTTGGGGAGGATGGCCTTGATATCGTCCTCGTTTGGACGGATGTCGGATGTTGCAATGATTTCACCTTCTGCATCATCCGTAGAGCGTTGTTCGCCCCATGTAACCGTGAAGCGGTAGGTTTTGAGGGCATCTTGGGCGTAATTGACGGTTTTGGTGGCCTCACCGAGGGCTATGGGTAGAATACCGTCCGCGAGCGGATCAAGCGTTCCGCCATGGCCGGCCTTTTGTGCATTGAGTACGCGGCGCACTTTTGCCAAAGCTTGTGTTGAACCTATACCAGCCGGTTTATTGAGGTTCACCCAGCCGTGAATGGGTATGCCTTTTCTTTTTTTCATTCGCTTCGCTCATTTTTACCCCAACCTTCCTAAAGTCGGTTGGGGCTGTTGTAACAAAAATCCAGATTTCTGCAAAGGTAGTGTGGAGGCTCCAACCAAGTTTACGCAGGTTGGAGTAAAACATTACTCCTCTTGGGAGGAGTAATGTAAATTAGATAAAAGGGCGTCCATTTTTTGTCCCTGTTCGAAGCTCTCATCTTCCTTAAAACGGATTTTTGGCGTGAATTTCATATTGGACTGTTTGTTGATGTCGCGCTGAAATTCAGGTGCAGCTTCCTTAAGAGCAGGGAGGATATCTTCCATGTTTTTACCACCCAAAGCCATGACGAAGGCCGTGGCGTGCTTGAGGTCTGGTGAAGGACGAACTTCCGTGACTGTAATTCCTTCGGCATTGATCAACGCTTCGTGGTGAAAGTCACCGCGTTGTAAAGTCTCAGCGATGATATGCCGGAGCTGTTCTCCGACACGCAACTGTCTTTGGGATGGACCCATGTTTGAGGGTTTTTTCATGGCAATTCACCTTGCCTAATCCAGCTGTCTAGCTTCTTCGATGATTTCGAAGCATTCAATGATATCGCCTTCCTTGATGTCATCATAGTTTTCGAAAGCCATACCGCATTCGGTACCTTCTTTGACTTCTTTGACTTCATCTTTGAAGCGTTTCAGTGTTTTCAGCGTTCCGTTATCATGAATAACAACATCGTCACGCAAGAGACGTACGCCAGATCCGCGTTTCACCATGCCGGCGGTGACCATGCAACCTGCGACTTTACCGACTTTTGTAATGTTGAAGACTTCACGGATTTCAGCCTGACCCAGATATTCTTCGCGCTTGGTTGGCGAGAGCATGCCGGAAAGCATCGCCTTCACATCATCTAAAACGTTATAGATGATGTTGTAGTAACGCATATCCACGCCTTCGCGTTGGACTTGCTCACGTGCTTGCGCATTTGCACGAACGTTGAAACCGATGATCAGGCCGCCGGAAGCTTTGGCCAATGTTGCATCAGATTCCGTGATCCCGCCGACACCGGAGTGCAGAACCTGAACCGCGATTTCATCATTTTCCTCGGTCATTTTATTGAGTGAACCGATGATGGCTTCGACAGAACCGTGCACATCGCCTTTGATGACAACAGGGAGTGTTTTCTTATCGCCTGCTTTGGCATCAGCCAGCATTTCATCAAATGATTTGGCGCCGCTGACGCTGGCCGCTTCGCGCTTTTTGCGTTGACGGTAATCAACGATTTCGCGAGCCTTGGCTTCATCGGCTACCACATCGAGGATATCTCCAGCTTCCGGTGAACCGTTCAAACCCAGAATTTCAACCGGCATGCCCGGAATCGCTTCTTTGATTTGTTCGCCTTTATCATTAATAAGAGCACGCACACGCCCCCATTCGGCGCCAACAACGAAGATATCGCCCTGTTTAAGCGTACCATTTTGAATGAG
>JBCCLQ010000056.1:0-9659 GCA_039026795.1 Pseudomonadota bacterium | reverse complement strand
TTGGCATGGGTGCCGAAATCGGTATTGGTACAGGTAAACTTCATGCGCGCGGACCTGTGGGTGTCAAACAACTCACGACTTTTAAATATATTGTTCATGGAAACGGTCAGACACGCGCATGAACCAAACGCATATATTTGCCCCCCCTACTTTACATGACGGCTTTCGTTGGAGCGGCAAGCGTATCGGGTTATTGGGTGGTTCATTCAACCCACCCCATGCCGGACACTTACATATTGCGAGGCTTGCCAGACGTAAACTTGACCTTGATTTCATCTGGTGGATCGTTACGCCTCAAAATCCACTCAAAGACCGAAAGGGAATGGCGCCATATAAAGAGCGCTATGGAGCTGTATCCGACATGCTGGCGCCCTACCCCAATCAGATGCCAACGCATTTGGAACATGAACTTGGAACGCAATACACATTTGAAACAATCTGTGGGCTAAAACATTATTTTCCACGCACGGACTTCCTGTGGATTTGCGGGATGGATAACGCCCATATTTTTCACAAATGGGACCGATGGCAGGATATTTTAAACATGATCCCTATCGTCTTTATTGCCCGCCCACCAGCGCATACATTGATCCAAAATGCCCCTATACGACAGCTGAACATCACCCAGAATAACATCACCCATGGTCAGCGTTTAGACCTGAAAAAACCTTCAATTTCATGGATGATGGGCACAAAAATGATGGATATTTCTTCAACAGAAATTAGAAATAACAAATAAAATCAATATCTTAACTGTTTTTATGTGCATTCGCACATGCGATTTTATTGAAGCTTAACCGAATCCGCGGTAAAATAAACATATGGACGTTGTGTTTTATGTACGCATTCCAGTCAATGAGAGCGAGGCCCGGTGAGGATTAGAGGGCTTTTCTTCTCCTTTGCTTTAGATTTCCAGAACATGCTGGCCGATCTTAACCTGAATGTTGCCATTCGGAATGCACTGTCCTATTTTCACTTTAACTTTAATAGAATTGGAGGCTTACACCATTCTCACATCAACAGTGAGCGGACGGCTTGACCCATCCGCATTAAAAGACTTGATCGTTAGTGACTTGGACAACGACAAGGCTTTGGACATCGAAATCATCGAACTGAAAGACCAATCTGCCATAGCAGATTATATGGTCATCGCCTCGGGAACATCATCCCGCCAGGTTATCTCTCTTGCAAACAAACTCAAAGACAAGCTGAATGCGCGCGGCTACCAGGATATTCGCCTTGAAGGTGTGACGGACGGCAATTGGGTTATTTTGGATGCCGGTGATATTGTTGTCCATCTGTTCCGCCCCGAAGTTCGGGATTTCTATCAGATTGAAAAGATGTGGCGCGTTCCCGTCGTCGGACTTTCATCTGAAGGTATGAGAACAGCTTAAAATATAAAGAATAGCTCTATGCTTCACATCGAAGTTATTGCCGTTGGCAAGTTCAAACGCGGCGGCCATTTCCATGATCTTTGGACTCACTTCGAAAAACAGTTGCAATGGCCAATCAAACTGATTGAGCTGGATACCAGTAAAAAATTCGAAGAACACAAACTCATTCAATCCAAAATATCGAAAGGCGCATATATCATTGCGCTTGATGAGCGTGGGCAATCGCTGAAAAGCATGACGTTCGCAAAGGAGATGGAAAAACTTCAGGATACTGGTGTGCCGCTTGTCCAATTTATTCTCGGAGGGGCAGATGGTTTAAGCGATGAGATTAGAAACCAAGCCAATAAAATCATCAGTTTTGGATCTCAGACTTGGCCTCACATGCTTGCTCGTATTATGCTGATTGAGCAGATATACAGAAGTCAGCAAATTTTGAAGGGTCATCCCTACCACAGAGAATAAATGCGTTTTTTACTATTACTGTTTTTATGTTCGATCGTTTATGAAAGCGCCAGTGCTCAGGCGCCTGTTCCACAATCACGCCAGCAAGCCTTGGATGAGGTTGAAAGTGATCTCAAACACAAAAAGGCAGAAATCAAAGCTCTAGAGGAAAAAGCGGCGGCGCTTAAAAAGCAGCTTAAAAGCACGCAATCTGACCTTGTGGACATGGCCGGAAAAATCAAAAAACAAGAATCAAAGCTCAGCGTCATTGAGAACCGAATATTTGAATACACGAAGGAAAGTCAGGATATTCAAAGCCGCCTGGATAGAGATCGCGGCTCTATGGGGGCTATGATTTTGGCTGTCGAACGTATTCGTCGTGTTCCACCGGAAGCACTGGTGTTGAAACCCGGCGCACCCTATGAAACGGCACAAACAGCAATGTTACTGCAATCTATTTTACCGCAAATTCACAATCGTTCAGAGAGCTACAAGGCTGATGTTAATCGACTTGCCGAACTGCTGGAAAAACTGGAAGCGGAACGCAAAATAGCCCTTACCGAGAAACAGGCGCTTGAAAAAGACTATGCGGACATGGAAACCTTGGTTGAAAAGCGTAAAGGCATGGTTGCTCAGAGCAATTCAGATTATCAGCAACGATCAAAAGAGATTAAAGCCATTTCCAACCAAGCCGCCAGTCTGAAAGATCTGGTCGCCAAACTGGAAGAAGATAAAAAACGTGCGCAAACACGCGACACCGTCAGACAGGCTGTTTACAGACAACCTGAAACGCTACCGCGTGCCGGTCAAGGGCAGCTTCCTATTTCAGGCTTCATCCATACGGCATTCGGACAAACAGATGAGATCGGTGCCAAATCACAAGGCATAAAAGTTGAGGGTCGATCAGGTGGTCTCGTCGTCGCTCCTATGGCCGGCAAGGTTCAATTTGCAGGAATATTCAAGAATTATGGCGAATTGATCATCATTGAACATGAAAAAGGCTATCATAGCCTCATTGCTGGTCTAGACAGGATTGATATTGTTGTCGAACAGGTGTTAAATGCTGGGGAACCTGTTGGTATTCTTCCGAAGGCTCAAGGTGGCGAGAAACCGCTTTTATATTTCGAGTTGAGGAAGAATGGAAAGCCAATCAATCCGGCACAGAAAATCGCCAATTTGAAATCTTAATCGCCAGACTTATATAGGCCATATATGACAAAAGAAATACTCATCAAATATTCCCGCTCGATATTGACTGCAACAGCAGCCTTGGCCGTGATCGGAACATCCTTTATTGCCGGAACGATCGTAACACAGGCACAGGCTCAGGAAGAAGAGCGCACAGCCACCACGCGGGAAACTGATCCGGAAGCTTTTGATACATATCGTCAACTGAATTTGTTTGGTGATGTTTTCGAACGTGTGCGCGGCCAATATGTTGAAGAAGTGAGTGATGAGGAACTTGTTGAGACAGCGATAAACGGCATGCTGGTCAGCCTTGATCCACACTCCGGTTATTTGGACGATGACGATTATCAAGACATGCAGGTGAATACTCGCGGCGAATTCGGCGGTCTTGGTATTGAAGTCACCATGGAAAATGGATTTGTAAAAGTTGTATCCCCTATTGATGAAACGCCTGCTTTCCGCGCGGGTGTTGAGGCGGGAGATTTTATCACGCATTTGGATGATGAACCGGTTCTGGGTCTTAGTCTCAGTGAAGCCGTTGATAAAATGCGCGGTAAGATAGGAACAGACATTAAGCTCACCATCCGTCGAGAAGGCGTAGATGAGGCGATTAACGTCAATATAACCCGCGATGTCATTCGCATTCGGGCGGTACGACACCGTGTTGAACAAGGCGATGTTGGTTACATTCGTGTGACTACATTCAACCAGAACACGATGAGCGGCATTGAAAAAGCGATTTCCGAGATTAAAGAAGAAACTGGTGAAAAGCTTTTGGGATACGTTATTGATATGCGGAATAACCCTGGTGGGCTTCTAGATCAGGCGATTGATGTATCCGATGCGTTCCTTGAAAAAGGTGAGATTGTTTCCACACGCGGACGCAGTGAAAAAGATACAAAACGTGACAATGCGACGCCTGGTGATTTGGCCGAAGGCAAACCAATAGTCGTCTTGATTAACGGTGGTTCTGCTTCTGCTTCTGAAATTGTTGCTGGCGCTTTACAGGATCACAGACGCGCACTCGTTGTTGGCACAAAATCATTTGGTAAAGGCTCGGTTCAAACCGTTATGCCTATCCCAGGGCATGGCGCTATTCGTTTGACGACGGCACGATACTACACACCCTCAGGCCGTTCCATTCAAGCCAAAGGAATTGATCCTGATATTATCGTTGAACAGGCTCGTCTTGAGGAATTCTCAGATTCCGAGCGTATGCGCGAGGGCGATTTGCGAGGAGCCCTCAGAAATACTGATCCTGATGATCCGACAAGTAATAACTCTTCAAGCGAAGACGATGACGAACCGGTTGATTATCAACTTCTTCGCGCAGTAGACCTCTTACGCGGTGTAACTTTGTATTCCAACCATTTTGGCGGGGCAAAGTAGACAATGAGTGACGTCGCCGAAGATATTGGTGATATTCCTGCTGACGAACCTGAAACAAACACGTCCGAACAAAAAATTCCGTTTTCTATACCTGCTTTTCTTCAAGGGTTGGCTGGTGTAGCAGTTATATTTATTGTGCTCGTCTTATGGGCTTTTTTGCGTACTGAAAAGGCTTATGAACTTCATCAGGAAGAACTGGCTTCTAAAACAGTTATCATTGAGAAACCCGTCAGCGCTCAACGTGATACAACACCTGATCTTGCCATAGTCAAAAGTGCAGAAGCATTATTGGATGCGCCTATAGATGGGCTGTTTGAAGAAGGCACGCATGGTCTGTTACCCAAAACACGTGAAACCGATGGGTTAAAACCTTTTGATGCTTATAAGAAGCCGTTTGAGAGTATTGCAGGTCAACCCAAAATAGCCTTAATCGTTACAGATATAGGTCTATCGCAAAGCACATTACAGAATGCCTTGCAGTTTTTTCCTTCTGAAATTTCCTTTGCGATATCCCCTTACTCTAGAAAACCTAACAACTACACACAACTGGCCCGTGCCACGGGGCATGAAACATGGATAACATTACCGCTGGAAACTGATGATTTCGGCGTCGCGGATTTAGGTCCTCAAGCTATCCTGCGGAATGCATCTTTAGAGCAAAATGCATCCCACATATCCTGGCTGCTCTCTCAAGCCAATGGCTTTGTTGGAGTGATCACACCGGAAAATCATATTTTCAAGGATGACAGTACGGATATCAAAGGCGTTATAGATGAAATTATCGACCGCGGACTCGGTATTGTAGAGATGAACCAGACAGGTTCAATCCATATCTCAAAAACAGCCTATGATAAGCAAAGCCCTTATGACGTAGCAGATTTGATTTTGGATACCAGTTTATCTAGCCGCGATATTGCTCAGAACTTTCGCGCTTTGGAACGTGCAGCCTCACAAAATGGCAAAGCTATCGGGTTTATTCGACCACATCCTCTGAGCCTTCAAGTTGCCCAGCGCTGGATTGAAAGCCTGGACGATAAATCTATTCAACTTGCGCCCCTTTCCGCTGTCATACAATGAGTTCGGAATCACTTTACCGTCCCTGCGTTGGCATAGCGCTCTTTAACTCCGATGGCCTCGTCTTTGCCGGAGAGCGCATTGATACGCCCGGAGCCTGGCAAATGCCGCAAGGTGGTATCGATCCCGATGAGGATTTGAAAATTGCTGCATTCAGAGAGCTTAAAGAAGAAATCGGCACAGACAAGGCGGACATCATTCGTATTCATCACGAAACTTTTCGCTATGACTTGCCACCCAACTTGAAAACAAAACTCTGGGGTGGCAAATATGCCGGACAGGAGCAAACTTGGATTGCTATGCGCTTTACAGGCCAAGACAGCGACATTGTCTTAGGCGCTGATGACCACCCTGAATTCAGTCAATGGAAATGGACAAACTTCGACGAACTAAACGACCTCATTGTTCCTTTTAAAAAGGAAATCTATAAACAAATAGAAACCGCGTTTACAGATATTACAAAAATATAGAAAACTCATATTTTTACAGTTTTTATCTTATTGCGTAAAAATTCATCTGAAGCTATCAAAAAGCAGTGAGCAATAACCCACAAAGCTGCAACAAGTGATAATGTATAATCGCCATTTAGATATGCTCCAACCGCAATAAAAGATGCTGAGGTTCCTTCAATTGTTCCCGCTGTAGCCAAAGGATAGCGGTCACTTAAATTCAACGGAAAAAACAATTTATATTGCTTACCTGTTTCGCGCTGAAAACCTCCTCTAATAATGAGTAAACCTCCAATAACGCCGACCATGCCACCAATATATTTTGCAATAGTTCCATCACCTTGACCTGAAATAGAAATCAATATGTATGCAATTACGACAGCGATGCCATTGTAAAATAACCAGCGATGATTTTTTGCAGATAAAGATATAGAAATTGCACATGTTATAAATAACACTGCCGCAGATAACTGAAGCATATCCATCTCTAAAGATTTGAATAGAAGTAGGAGTATATCGGCAAAGAGGAAAAGCCCTCCGCATATTTTTCTGCAAGATGAAGTATCTAGCACAATTTATTATGGGTTAAGTGGTGACCAAGCAGGATCTGAGCCGTCTCTCGGTGTTCGCAGAGGCTTTTCGTTATAGCCTGTTAGATCAATGGTATAGAGCTTCGCGCTGCGTCCCTGCCCTGTTGGCGTTTCCTTAAAGTACGTCAAAACACGACCATTCGGCGACCAGCTTGGGCCTTCCACATGATAAGCTGATGTAATCAGCCGCTCACCCGATCCGTCAGGGCGAATAACACCAATATAGAATTTACCCTTCAACATTTTGGTGAAAGCGATCAAATCACCACGCGGTGACCAGACCGGGTTACCGTATCGACCATTACCAAATGTAATACGGCGCACGTTGCTGCCATTGCTATCCATGACATAAAGTTGCTGTGAACCGCCGCGATCGGATTCAAATACAACTTGACGCCCATCAGGCGCATAAGATGGCGCAGTATCGATCGCACTATTGGTTGTCATACGGCGTGATTTGCGAGTGCGTAAATCCATCTCATAAATATCGCTATTTCCGTTCGTGGCCATACTCATTACAACCTTATTCCCATCCGGAGAAAAGCGCGGCGCAAAAGTCATACCCGGGAAGTCTCCTAAAAGCTCCTGACGGCCTGTATCAATGTTGTATAAATACACGCGCGGACGATTGTTGCGATAGGACATGTAAGTGATTTCCTGTGCTGTCGGTGAAAAGCGCGGCGTCAGCACAAGTGTTCCTGCTTCGGTTAAATAGCGATGATTAGCACCATCCTGATCCATGATAGCCAAACGCTTGGAACGGCGTGTTGCAGGCCCACTTTCCGCGATATAGACGACGCGTGTGTCAAAATACCCGTCCTCACCGGTAATACGTTTATACACTTCATCGGAAATAATGTGGGCAATGCGCCGCCAGTTTTGTGGCGTGGTCATATAGGCCATACCAGTCAGTTGCTGTTGAGAGAAAACATCCCACAAACGAAATTCCACGCGTGTACGGCCATCTTCGGCCTGTGTGACTGCGCCCGAAACTAAGGCCTGTGCGTTTAACGCTCGCCATTCGGCGAAACGCGGGCCATCTTTCTCTAAACTTTGCGGATTTTGAATAAAGGCATTTTGATTGATCGGATTAAACAATCCTGATCCGCGTAAATTGTTTGTAATGATCTCAGGGATATCCCGCGCCAATTGATTAAACTCAGGTCGTTCCGCATAAAACTGACTAACAGCCATGGGTAATGCTTCTGCCGTTCCACCATCTACAGGAGGCGCTTTAATTTGTGCTTGTGCAGGAAAAGCAATAAATGCCAAAAACCCTGTAATAATTATTGCGAGTGATAATTTCATAAAGTTAGCCTTCTCTTTTTTACAGCATTCGTCGAGGGTCAAAAGGAACAATGATATATTGGTCTTTCCAAATATGTCTTTTTTCAAGAGGAATATCAACAGGACTACAGTTTGGATCTAGGGCCGCCCTTCTAGCTGCTTCCGCTAGAGTTCTATATTGCCTGTCTGCTTGAACACGAAATGGACTATCAAATTCAGCCTTTGTGACATTGCCATTAAAATCCAACCAAATTCGAATATCAGCAACCATTTCGTGCATACCTTCTGCACCTATTGGTATTTTGAAACATCTTCTAAAACCATTAGAGAGAGCCTGAAGTTCATGCGAGGAAATAAACTCCCCTAATGGTGCCCTATCATTAGATACGATTTCAGATACCTCCTGCTGTGCAGGTTGCGGCTCAGATTCTTGAAGATTCTTCATCAAATTATCAAACATCTCTTGTTGTGCGGGCGTTTCCTCAACAACCTCTTCCTCTTTTGGTTCGGGTTCAGGGTCTTTTAATTCCGCTTCTTTGGGTGGCGGCGGTGTGGGTTTAGGTTTGGGCTTCACCTCTTCTTTGATGTCCTGAGGCTTTGGCTCAATCATCTGCGGCGGTGCCTGCAGATCAACTTTTGGCGGTGCCGGCGGCTTGTCTTCCTTTAGCTCAATCGGCTTTTCGATTGGTTTTTCTATTTCCTTGAATGCGGCGGCTCGCTTATTGGTTTGTGTGATTTCATCGATCTCAACAATCTCAACGCTAATCGGTTCTGGCGGTAAAATCGGTTTTTTGACATATGGTAAGCCCATCAAGCCTATCACGACAATTAAACCATGGAACAACAGCGATAAAATCACAGCCGTATTCATGGTCGTGTTCATGGGATTGGTATCTACTGGTAAGGCCGTACTCATAATGAATAATTAAAGGCGGTTTATGGCAACTTTATGGGTTATTTGCGGAAGGATTGGACACCAGCGCTACTTTTTTATAACCGGCACCGTTGATAGAGCCCAGAACATCCATGACAACGCCGTAATCGAGATCTTTATCCGCACGGATATAAATACGACTTTCCGTGTTTAAGGTCGGCGTGGTTTTGAGGATAGCAATCATACGATTACGCGGTGTTTGTGTCTCCCCAATAAAGATATTCCCGTCTTTATCGAGTGTAATCTCTAGCGGTTTATCATCTTCCTGCTGAATGGATTTGGCTTCAGAATCAGGAAGGTCAATTGTAACGCCCGCTGTTAAAAGCGGCGCGGCAACCATAAACACAACCAGTAAGACCATCATCACATCCACGAATGGTGTGACGTTGATTTCGGCCATTTGACCATAACTTCTGCGCCCTGATCGACTGCGCCCGCCTGTGTTTAAGCTCGCGCCCATTGTTTATGCCGCCTTCTTATGAGGTTTTGGATTGCCTTGCGCTTCCAGGTGACGGGATAAAATGGCCGAAAAATCACCAACAAACCCATCCAGTCTGTCACCGTATCGCCCGAGACGTGAACTAAAGCCGTTATAGGCAATCACAGCAGGGATAGCTGCAACGAGGCCTAGCGCAGTCGCAAATAAAGCCTCGGCAATACCGGGTGCCACCACGGCCAATGATGTGTTGTTACTACTCGCAATGGCGGTGAAGGAATTCATAATTCCCCAAACGGTTCCAAAAAGACCAATGAAGGGGGCTGTTGATCCTGTCGTCGCGAGAAATGTCATGCCGCGTTCTAGTTTATGCATCTCACGGTTGATTGTTGTTGCCATGGCGCGCTCGACGCGCTGCCTCAAAGAAGCTTGTAAATCACCTTTGGCAGGCACTCCGCTGGACACTGTATTTTGCCA
>JBCCLQ010000055.1:0-9732 GCA_039026795.1 Pseudomonadota bacterium | reverse complement strand
TTTATTTTGTGCAGCCTTATCGCAGAATTATTTTCGGTTTTTTAGGCTATCGAACAATACGGTACACGTATTTCGCACTACTGCCTGTTATTTTCGGGCTTGTCATCAATGCGTTTGAAACGGGAGAGATAAGGGAAGATCCAAGCCGTTATGTATGGATGATGATCGGCTATTTTATTCCCTATGTTCTGATGCAAATTACCAACCATATTTTTGCCTATGAAGCGGCGGCTTATGAGAAAGTATCGCGTGCGATGACGTTGATGGGGGTTCAGCATTTGACGACATTATCCGTTGATTGGCATGAGCAGGAGGGATCCGGCGGAAAGCTGCAACGCATTATGAATGCGCGAAAAGCGTTTGCGGAGATCGGTATTATTTTCCGTTGGGTCATGTTTCCTGTATTTGGGAATTTGATTGGTGCGTTTATCGCCATCACAACTATGAACGCACCTTTTTATTACATCTTTTTATATGCCGGGATGTTTGTCACCTATCAATATGTATCCTGGTATATGGGGCGATCTGTTTCGGGGATGTTTGATGCCTATTATGCCAAAATCGAACAAATGATGTCAGGCGTTTATGAGTTTGTGAGTTCGATCCGAACCGTGAAAGCCTTTAACTTAAACAGCTATATTCAAGACAAGGCCAATGTTCACGAAGAACGCGGGCAAGAAGCCATCGCGCAAACATTATGGGTTATTTTTTCGCGCTGGGTTTGCATGAATGCGACCGGTTATAGCTGGCTCGCACTCTTTGCAGGGCTTGGCTTTTATTTGACATTAGAAGGGATGCTGTCTGTTGGGGCTTATGCTACAACGTTTTTTATCGCTTTCAATTTGTTAATGGCGATGGAGTTTTTTGGAACGACACAAGAGCGCCTTTATGATTATTCAGCCGGGCTTCGTCGTTTTATAGACACCATGAATGAAGAACCGAAAATTCTGGATATTGAACCACTGAAAGCCCTATCCGAAGATTGGAAAGATATCAAAATGAGCAATCTGTCTTTTCATTACAATGAAAAGGACAATCAAGGTGTGCATGATTTGAATTTCACCGTGAAGCGTGGAGAGAAGATCGCGTTTGTCGGAGAAAGCGGTGCGGGGAAATCCACGCTTGTGAAATTATTGATGAAACAAATGCTGCCGGGTAGCGGATCGATAGAGATTGACGGGCAGAATTTGAACCATATTCCAACCGCGCAATGGTTGGCCGAGATCGGGTTTGTCCCGCAGGATGTGGAGCTGTTCAACATGAGCATCCGCGATAATATCCTGATTGACCGGCAGGATATTGATGAGGCGATTTATACACGCGCGTTGGAGCACGCCGCATTAAAAGATTTTATCGATAGCCTGCCCGAAGGCGATGGAACGATGATCGGAGAGCGTGGAATCAAATTATCAGGCGGGCAGCGTCAGCGATTGGGGATTGCCCGTGCGCTGGTGCGCGAAGCGGAGATTATTATTTTTGACGAGGCTACATCATCGCTGGATTCCATATCCGAACAAAAAATCCAGACGGCGATGGAGAACAGTTTTGTAGGCCATACAGTGTTTTTGGTGGCGCACCGTTTATCGACTGTACGGCACGTTGATAAGATTATTGTGCTGGATCGGGGGCGGATTGTCGAAAGCGGAAGCTTTGACGAGCTCATCGCTGCCAAAGGCACGTTTGCAGAATTGTGGAATATTCAATCCAAAACGGATAAAGAAATTCAAAAATACGCATCCCAAACTTGATTTGGGATCTTTAGGCCACAAGATCCTGACTTTCGTCAGGATGCAAAATATTTTTTATTCGGCTGTTTCCTCAGCCGCTTCTTTTTCAGGCTTTGGTGCGTCTTCTTTTGATTTGGTTGCCGCTGTTTTATCGGCACTGAGCACCATGATCGCTTGGCGACCTTCCATCTTGGCTTCCTGATCAACTTTTGAGAGATCGGCCAGATCATCGCGGAAACGATGCAGAACTTCGAGTGCCTGTTCCTTATGCGCCATTTCACGACCGCGGAAACGTAAGGTAACTTTCACCTTGTTTTCATCTTCCAGGAAACGACGGGCGTTACGGAGTTTCACGCCATAATCGTGATCTTCAATCGTCGGGCGGATTTTAATTTCCTTCACGTCGATTGTTTTTTGTCTTTTGCGGGCTTCGTTCGCCTTTTTCTGTTGTTCGTATTTGAATTTCCCGTAGTCGAGAATTTTACAAACAGGGGGCTTCGCGTTGGGAGAGACTTCGACCAGATCCAGGCCAATTTCTTCGGCCAGTCGGATCGCTTTATCGGTGTTCATCACACCTTGCATTTCTCCATCAGCGTCGATGACGCGGACTTCGTTGGCCACAATTTTATGATTGATACGAGCCAGCTCTTCTGCGCGTTGGGGCTGGCGGAATGGTGGTCTAGCGATGGTTAGTCTCCTTTAAGTTATTAAAACCAATAAAATAATAAAGCCCAAGGCTTAATTTGGGCTTAATACCGCATTATTAGGGGGGTTTTTCGCGTTATGCAAGCTGTTTTCAGGAGATTTTGGGGCATCATAGAGCTTAAAACGGGGGTTGCGCTTCGGCTTTTAGAGCTTCAATCGCATTCTCTGCGTTTTCAACATTTTGATCCTGTGATCCGAGGCGGCGAATAGCAACTGTACTGTCCTCCATCTCACGCGCACCGACAACGAACATCACAGGCACTTTTCCATGAGAATGTTCACGCACCTTGTAATTGATTTTTTCATTGCGGATATCAGCTTCGGCACGAATACCTTGCGCCTTTAATTTCTCAGTCAGCTCCAAAGCATAGTCATCGGCCTTGCCCGTAATGGTCGCAACAACACATTGTGTCGGCGCCAGCCAAATCGGAAGCTTGCCTTCATAATGTTCGATCATCACACCAAGGAAGCGTTCAACAGAACCCAGAATGGCGCGGTGAACCATGTGCGGTGTATGTTTTTCACCATCATCGCCAACATATTCCAGTTGCAAACGGCTTGGCATATTCATATCGACCTGAACCGTTCCACACTGCCATTCACGACCAATCGCATCACGCAATTTGAAGTCCAGTTTCGGCGCATAGAACGCGCCATCGCCTTCATTGATCACCCATTTCATATCAATGCGGTCCAACACTTTACGAAGCGCTGCTTCGGCGCGATCCCAATCTTCTTCAGAGCCGATACGCTCTTCAGGACGCGTGGCGAAATGCACCGTGATGTCGCTTGCCATACCCAAATCGGTGTAGACGTCCTTGATGAGATCGCACATTTTGACGACTTCATCTTCGAGTTGTTCATGCGTACAGAAGATGTGCGCATCATCCTGTGTGAAGGCCTGCACACGCATGAGACCATGTCGTGAACCTGCACCTTCTTTGCGGAAGACATGACCGAATTCCGCCAAACGAACCGGCAAGTCACGATAACTTTTTGTACCGGCCTTATAGACCTGCGCGCCGCCTGGGCAACTCATCGGTTTGAGTGCCGCAGGATGTTCGCTTTCCTCTTCTTCGAACAGGAACATATTTTCGCGGTATTTATCCCAGTGCCCGGAGGCTTTCCAAAAACGTGAATCCAAAAGCTGCGGCGTATTAATTTCCTCATACCCATTCGCGTGAACTTTGCGTTTCATATAACCCATAAGTTCGCTGTAAATCGTCCAGCCTTTGTGGTGCCAGAACACCTGACCCGGTGCTTCTTCCTGGAAGTGGAAGAGATCCATTTCATTACCGAGCTTTCTGTGATCACGTTTTTCAGCTTCTTCAAGCTGTGTCAGATGCGCTTGTAATTCTTTGTCATTGCGCCAAGCGGTACCGTAAATACGGGTGAGCATGGCGTTGTTGGAATCACCGCGCCAGTAAGCACCAGCCACTTTCATCAGTTTAAACGCGCTGCCGACATGTTTGGTCGACGGCATGTGCGGACCGCGACAGAGATCAAGCCAGTCACCTTGGCGATAGATTTTAATCTCCTCGTCTTCGGGCAAGTCTTCAATCAACTCGGCCTTGTACATTTCGCCTTTGTCTTTGAAGTACGCAATCGCTTCATTACGATCCCAAACTTCACGGACGAATTTATCGCCGCGTTCGATGATTTTGCGCATTTGTTTTTCAATCGCATCGAAATCTTCCGTACTGAACGGTTCGTTGCGCGCGAAATCATAATAAAAGCCGTTTTCGACAGTCGGCCCGATTGTAACCTGTGTGCCCGGATGCAATGTCTGAACTGCTTCGGCCAGAACGTGCGCGCAGTCATGACGGATCATGTCCAGCGCTTCATCATCTTCGCGCTTGATCAGTTCGATCGAGGCGTTGCCTGTGATCGGCAAGGACAAGTCCGAGAGTTCCCCATCAATACGAATGGCGACAACGGCCTTCGCCAGAGATTTGGAGATGCTTTCAGCGATCTCCATCCCTGTGACGCCAGTGGCGTATTCGCGTGTTGCCCCATCGGGCAAAGTAATTGTTATGCTGCTTGGCATATCGTTTTTCGCTGCTTCCATAATGAATTAGGTTTAGCGTTCGTTCATCGCATTATCAAGCGTTTTCACAAACGGTTTGAGCATGTATTCCATGACGGTTTTTTCACCCGTCAGAATATCCACGCTGGCGACCATACCGGGAATGATCGGTAAGACCTCTCCACGGCGTTCAAGGGCATTATTATCTGTCTGTACGCGTACAAGGTAAAAGCTGTCACCATTTTCATCCGTGATCGCATCCGGCGAGATTTCAATCAGCTTACCATCCAGACCGCCATAAATGGAAAAATCATAGGCGGTAATTTTCACAACAGCCGGCTGGTCAGGGTATAACCAAGCGATGTCTTTCGGGTTGATGCGCGCTTCGACCAGAAGCTGATCATCCTTCGGTACAATCTCGATAAAGTCCTGCCCCGGTTGAACCACCCCGCCCTGCGTGTAGACTTTCACATCCTTGATATAACCATTTACGGGAGATTTTATTTCCGTTCTGTCTTTGCGATCCTGCAGGCCGCCCAAACCTTCCTTAATGGCGTTCATTTCAATGGTTTTGGCGGATAGCTCCGTTTGTGCCTGCGCACGGGCGGTGGCGTTCACTTCCTCAATGCGGGCATCAGCCTCGGCAATCGCAGCGCGTGCGCGTGGAATACCGGCATTCACGCCGCTGAGTTCCGTTTGTTTTTGTTTGATGCGTTGATCGAGTTGAAGCAGTTCCTGTTGTGGAGCAGAGCCGCGTTGCACCAACGGTTCCACCATGGATTTTTCATCACGGATCAATTGCAGTTCCGCGCTTAAACCGCTGGAGCGGACGCGCAGTTCATTGAGTTCCTGCTGCCGCTGGCTCTTTTGTTGTTCCATGATGGACGTCTGGTTTGCGATTTTATCCTGATTGGCGCGGAAAGCGTTCATTTCCTCGGTCACACTTTGCGGAACACCTTGCATCACCTCATCGGGGAATTCAGGAATTTTGCCTTCGACTTCGGCTTGCAAGCGTGTGACGGTTGCCAGCAAACCCAAATAGCGTTGTTCGTTCGAACCCAGATCGGATGCGGCGGCAATATCGCTTAAACGGACAAGTATCTGTCCGGCCTCAACCTCATCACCACGCTTGATCAGAATTTCATCGACGATGCCGCCTTCCAGCGAGGCGATTTTTTGAATTTCGCTGGATGGAATGACTTTGCCGTCACCGCGTGTGACTTCATCAAGCTTTGCGAAGCTGGCCCATAAAATGAGAAGACCAATCGCGGCAACCGTACCCAGTAGAATGAGGTGTTTGGATAACGGCAGTTCTTCATCGACTTCCAAAAATCGTTCGGCGTGTGCCTGGAGTTTATCGATTTGACCGCCGCCACTTTCCTTCACAGGTGCACCGGTCGGGCCGAATTTCATTTCCTTGATCGGTTTTTTTTGTGGGGCTTGTTGCGGTTTTTTTGGAGCCTGTTTTTTCGGTTTCTCTTCAACCATATCTATACTTCCGTATTCTCGGCAGCCGTTCCGTATTGGCGTGCCTGTAATTTGCGAATGACTTCATCTTTCGGACCGAAAGCAACCAAACGGCCACGGTCAATCAAAATCAGTTTATCAACGAGTGTTAGCATGGAGCCTTTGTGTGTGATCAAAATTGTTGTACGCCCTTCAGTCAGGTGGTGCAGACGTTTGCGCAAACGGTTTTCAGATGCGGGATCCATAGCAGCTGTCGGTTCATCCAAAATCAGCACAGGCGGGTCATATAAAAGCGCGCGGGCAATGGCGACAGACTGGCGTTGTCCACCCGATAAAGCTTCACCGCGTTCGCCGACCTGTGTGTCCAGGCCATGTTGTGAGTCGCGCAAGAATTCCATGACACCTGCGAGTTCAGCCGCGCGTAAGACAGCACGATCCGGCGCCGTTTCATGACCCATGGTGATGTTTTCGCGTACAGAGCCATAAAAAAGCTGCGGGCTTTGTTGTACAGCGCCAACATTTCGGCGCAAATCACCGGGATCAATTTGGCGGACGTCTGTTCCATCCAGTTGAACGGAGCCGCTGTCGGGTTGGAATAAGTTCAAAAGCAAACGTTCGATGGTGGTTTTTCCAGAGCCGACCGCACCAATTACACCGACATGTTCGCCGGGTTCGATTGTAAAGCTGAGTTTGTTTAGGGCAGGAACGGTTTGTTCGGGGTAGTGGAACAACACATCGCGGAATTCCACGTGACCCTTGATATCTGGCAGGGAAATAAAGTGTGTACCGGCCGGGCGTTCAACTTCCTTCTTCATCATATCATCCAGTTGAACAAGTGCTTCTTTAGATTGTTGCAGACGTGTCAGAAGCCCAGCGATTTGAGCCAGCGGGGCAAGTGCGCGACCCGATAAGATCACACAAGCAATGAGTGCACCCATAGACAGCAGGCCCTCCTTAATCAGGAAGTAACCGACAAAGACGACACCGACGGAGCACATTTGCTGAATAAACACAGCAAAATTCACGGTGAAAGAGTTTATCTTGCGGGACTTTACAGACGTACGGGAGGCTTTATCCGTTAGTTCTTCCCAGCGTCGTTGTGTATGCCCTTCGGCAGCTTGTACCTTAATCGTCTCAAGCCCCGTAACCGTTTCGAAGAGAAGCGCATTCTTCAGAGCACTTTCCATCATCGAATCCTTGATGATTTTTTGTAGTGGCCCCTGCATGAACAGTCCGACACCGATGACTATCGGGACAGCAACGAGAGGTACAAAGGCGATTGGCCCACCAATGACGGCAATGAGCGCAATAAAGAAAAAGACGAATGGCAAATCAATCAGCGCCGCCATTGTTGCGGAGGTAAAGAAATCCCGTAAAGTTTCGAATTCGCGCATGTGAGAGGCCATCACACCCGCACTCGCCGGGCGGGCGGCCATAGTCATGCCCAGCATCTGTTCGAACAATCGGGCTGAGATTTTGACATCTGCCTTGCGCCCCGCATGATCGAGGAAAACAGCACGCAGTTGTTTGAGCAGGAAATCGAAGATGTACGCAATTCCAACACCGACAGCCAAGACGTACAGCGTTTCCGTCGCGTTGTTCGGAATAACACGGTCATACACGTTCATCACAAACAACGGCGATGCAAGCGCGAAAAGGTTGACCATCACGGCAGCCAAAACAACTTCGCTATAGACTGCGCGGTTTTCCCACAAGGCTGACCAGAACCAATCCCGGGCGTTGTCAATTTCTGCCGGACCAGCGCGTTCATCAGAACGGGCTATCGGACGGGCAAAGAAAGCGTAATCGGTATAAAGCGGTTTGAGCTGATCGAGCGTCATCACCTGCTTTTCATCCTTGGTTTCCGGGAACTGGACGATAAATTTTGTTTTGGGATGAAGTTCGACGGCTTCGCCTTTTTTAGCCCGCTTCTGCGCCTTTGGTGTGCGGACTTCCCAGAGAATACAGGCTTGGTTTTCTTCGAGCACCAGAATGCAGGGTAGATTGGGCGCGATGGCCAGAGATTCCAAAGACCGTTCAACCATGCGCGCCTGAAGATCGGCGCGTTCAGCCGCACGCATAAAGAGGGTTGGTGTAATACGCCCTTTTTTCGATAGCGGCAGGCCGCTGGTTAAAGCAGCCTTACTGGTACGACGACCATAATGCCCGGCCATAATGCGTAAAGTATCGATCAGCGGGTCCTGAATGGCAACGCGATCAGCCTCAAGCGGCCAGACGTCAGGATCTTTTTCATGTTCTTTATTCAGTGGGTTGTCTTGTTGATCCGGGACGGATGTATCGCCCTCACCGGGCAAAGCATGCGAATCGTCAACCCCAGAAGTTTTCTGAGGCTGATTATCTTGTTTTTTTAAATGTGAATCGGACTGATCTGAGCTCACGAAGTGCCTGCAATGAATAAAGGATTAACCTTTATTCATTTTACCGCTTTCGCGCGGATAGGCAACGTCCAGAGTTGGTAAAAGTTCGCCTTTCAGCGCCAAAATACGGAATACGGAAAACATTTCCAGGAATTCAGAGTTAATGGCGTTGCTGCGGGACACGAAAAGCTCGTTTTGAGCATCCAGAACATCCAGCAATGTACGACGATCTAATGTGAACTGATCTTTATAAGCGCGGACAACTTCGTTGTTGGCAGCGGCCTGTGCAGCAAACTCACGGGCACGTTCACCAGATGATACCATACGTGCCCATGTTTGGCGTACGTCATCTTCAATCGCGCGAGCGGCTTCGGCGCGCTCTTCTTTTGACTGTTGGTGACGGTGAGTGAATTCACGAACGCGGGCTACATCAGCGCCACCGCGATACATATTCCAGTTCATAACAACGAGAGCAGACGCGCTGCGGTCACGCCCCTGAACACCACCAAGATTGTCACCCTGACGACCATTTAACTGTAAGTCGAATTGTGGGTACAGCGTTGAGCCTGTTCCTTGGTATTCGGCGTATGCGACATCAATGTCAGCTTCGAAAATATCCAAAGTCGGACTGGATGCGAGAACGAGTTTTACTTCCTCATCTACATCAGGTGCCAGTGAATCGACAGGGATCATCGGTAAAATCAGATCCTTTGGCTCTTCACCAACTTCACGCATGAAGTTGGATTCGGCGATACGCAATTGCTGACGAATTGTTGATTCTTGCGCTCTTGCAGATGCCAGACGAGCTTTAACTTGTTCCAAATCAGCCTGTGTCGAGCGACCGGCAGAGACACCATCCTGAATTTGTTCCAGAATAACGATGTGATCGGCGACGTTTTCGCGGGAAATAGCCAGCAATTCACGCTGACGCATTACTTCGAGGAAAAATTCAACAATGCTGAGGCCAACAAGTTCGGATGTTTCACGGACACGGTGTGCAGATGAAGCCACGCGTGCTCTTTGACGTTCGTTTTCGTATTTTGTTTCCCAGCCGTCAAACAACATTTGTGTCAAAGTCAGGCTAACATCGTAACGGCCCAGTGTTTCTGTATCATCGTCACCGCCACCACGTGTTACGGGATCGTCAGTGTATTCAACACCAGCATCAGCACGCGCATCGATTGACGGGAAGTACAGAGCATATGCCTGTCTTAATTCTTCATCCGTGGCACGACGAGATGAAGCAACGACACCATATTCGGGGTTTGTCATGACGCCCTTCGACACAGCATCCTGAAGCGTCAATTCCGTCGGGTTACTTTGCGCATTGGCGTGTCCAAAGGATAGGGCCAGTAAAGCCGCACAGGATGCTGTTAAGCCGTAGCGCTTGAGGAGTGAAAGTGTCATTTTGATGCCCCTAAAATAAAAC
>JBCCLQ010000054.1:0-9831 GCA_039026795.1 Pseudomonadota bacterium | reverse complement strand
GATGGAAAGAGGAAGAGGGTCACCAGCTTTAATGCCCTGATCTTTTATATCATCCTGAGCATGTGCTTCTTGAATAAAGACGTCAGAAATAATCGTTGTCGGTTGTGCCGATTTTTTTTCACTCATTTTCACTCTCCATTACCTAAAAAGAAGATTTAGAGAGTATTTTTCATTATGTCAATAATATCGGTGCTGTTTCTTTGTTTTCTTTATATTTTTTCAAAAAAACACTATTTATATTTTACTAGAAAATGTAGCTTTTATTCAGATTCTGGGCTTTAAAGAAAAACATGCCAAAACTAAAAATCAACGATACTGAAATTGAAGTCGAACCAGGGACATCCATCCTGCAAGCTGCCGAGCAGCTTGGCGTTGAAATTCCGCGTTTTTGTTATCATGACCGCCTGAGCGTTCCGGCCAATTGCCGCATGTGTTTGGTGGAGTTGGAAGGCGCGCCAAAGCCTGTTGCGTCTTGCGCCATGGCGGCAGGTGAGGGGATGGTCGTTTACACCGATTCAGAGAAAACCAAAAAGGCGCGCAAAGGCGTCATGGAAATGTTGTTGATCAACCACCCGCTGGATTGTCCGATTTGTGATCAGGGCGGGGAATGTGATTTGCAGGATCAGGCCATGGCTTATGGTTTTGATCGTTCGCGCTACTACGAAAATAAACGCGCCGTGAAAGACAAAGATTTAGGTCCGTTGATTAAAACAGTCATGACACGCTGTATCAATTGCACGCGTTGTGTGCGGTTTGGCGAAGAAGTTGCTGGAGTCACTGAGTTGGGCCAATTAAACCGCGGTGAAGATGCGGAGATTGGCACCTTCATTGAAAGCGCTGTGACCACTGAACTATCCGGCAATATGATTGATATTTGCCCCGTAGGTGCACTGACCTCTAAACCCTATGCTTTTAATGCGCGGCCATGGGAATTGAAGAAGACGGAAACCATTGATGTGATGGACGGTGTTGGTTCCAATATTCGGGTGGATGCGCGTGGACGTGAGGTTTTGCGCGTTTTTCCGCGCCTTCATGAAGATGTGAATGAGGAGTGGATCAGTGACCGTACACGTTTTTCCTATGACGGACTGGGTAAGAACCGTTTGGATCAGCCCTATGTCCGTGATGAAACAACACGGAAACTCAGACCTGCCAGCTGGGATGAAGCGCTGAGTGTTATATCTGATAAAATGAAAACCTATAGCGGTGATCAAATGGCGGCTTTTGCTGGTGATTTGTGTGATGCTGAAAGCATGTTGGCCCTGAAAGATTTAATGGGCGCTTTTGGCTCAGAAAACCTTGAATGTCGCGTAAATGGCGAACAGTTCGATGAAACGCAAAGCTCAGGCTATTTATTCAATTCATCTATAGCAGGTATTGATGAGGCGGATGCGATACTGCTAGTCGGCACAAATCCGCGTTTTGAAGCCACGATGATCAATGCCCGTATTCGTAAAGCATGGGTCGAGCGGCGAATTCCGATTTCCTACATTGGCCCTGAAACAGATTTGAGTTATCCGGCTGTTCATTTGGGTGATAGTCCGAAAGATTTGGAAAAGCTAATCAAATCCAAAGGCGCCAAGGTTCAATCCGAAAAACCTATGATTATTGCCGGCATGGGTGCGTTTATGCGCGAAGACGGCATGCATATGCATGGACTTTTGCGTAACGCTGCTGAAAAACTCGGTTGCATCAAAGAGGATTGGAACGGGTTTAATATTATTCATACGGCTGCATCGCGTGTTGCTGCCCTAGAGCTCGGTTTTGTGCCGCATAAGCCATTCGAATATGACGAAATGAGTTTTGTGTATTTGCTGGGCGTTGATAATCCGCATGTGATCCAAAAACTCAATCCGGCATCTTTTGTCGTCTATCAAGGTCACCATGGGGATGCAGGTGCACAGCGTGCTGATGTGATTTTGCCGGGCGCAGCGTATACCGAGAAAAACGGACTTTATATGAATACCGAAGGCCGTGTGCAGCGCGCACGGAAGGCCGTTGATGCGCCGGGTGAAGCGCGTGAGGATTGGAAAATACTGCGTGCGTTGTCGGCACTTGTCGGCAAAACATTACGTTATGATGATCTTGCGCAATTGCGTGAGCGCTTGGTGAATGAGTACCCGCAATTCGACTTGATTGATGAACTGCCCGTGCATGAGTGGGCGGAGTTTGGATTAAACGGTAAAGTTTCAGGCGATGATTTTGTGTATCCGGTTGATAATTTTTATATCACCAATGTTATTACCAAAGCGTCGGACACCATGCGTCAGTGTGTTGAGAGATTTTATAATGATGATAATTTTGCAGAGGCGGCAGAATAATGAGTAAAACAACAATAGAAATGGTTCAGGAATTCCACGAAACGTATGATTTACCCGTCAAAGGTGAGATTGATTTATCGTGTGAGCAAACCAAAGAACTTCGGATCAATTTACTGGCTGAAGAGTTGGACGAATTGAAAGAGGCGTTGAAGGATAATGACCCTATTGAAACGCTGGATGCCTTAATCGACTTGCAATATGTGTTGGATGGTGCGTTTTTATCGTTCGGTCTGCAAGATGTGAAAATGGAGGCGTTTGAAGAAGTGCACCGTTCCAACATGTCGAAACTCGGTGAGGATGGCAAACCGATCCGTCGTGAAAGTGACGGCAAAGTCCTCAAAGGCCCCAATTATTTCAAGCCGGATATGGCGCAGTTCGTGAAAGGCAAAAAGGAAGCAGCCTAGATGATGGAGCTTTGGAATACATACGGCATGGATACGCTATTTATGTTGGCGCATATCGGTGCGTTGATCGGCGGTGTGTTGCTGGTCATGGCGTATTTCACCTATATGGAGCGCAAGGTGATGGGTGCGATGCAGCGCCGTCAAGGGCCGATGACTGTTGGCCCATTTGGACTGCTGCAGCCGATTGCAGATGGCATCAAGCTGTTATCCAAGGAAACGATTATCCCATCACAGGCAAACCGTCCTGTGTTCTTGATAGCTCCGATGCTGACTTTCGCGCTGGCGTTAATCGCATGGGCGGTTATTCCGATTAATGCCAAGCTGGTTTTGGCAGATATCAATGTCGGGATTTTGTTTCTGTTCGCGATATCCTCCATGGGTGTCTATGGCGTGATCATGGCGGGATGGGCATCCAACTCCAAATATGCGTTTTTGGGCGCTTTGCGCTCGGCTTCACAGATGGTGTCTTATGAAGTGTCCATGGGTTTAATCATAGTATGTGTCCTCTTGTGTGTTGGCTCATTAAACCTGACTGAAATTGTTATGGCCGAGCGCCCGGTATGGGTTCAAATCATGTTGATCCCGATGCTGGTTGTGTTTTTGGTGTCTATCTTGGCAGAAACAAACCGTGCGCCGTTTGATTTACCAGAGGGTGAGTCTGAGATCACGGGGGGGTTTATGGTGGAATATTCGGCAATGACGTTCGCGCTGTTTTTCCTGGGTGAATACACCAATATGATTTTGATGTCGGCGATGACTGTATTGCTGTTCCTTGGGGGCTGGTTGCCGCCATTCGGAATTGAAGCGCTCGCGATTGTGCCCGGTGTGATCTGGTTTGCGCTGAAAACATTCCTGATCATGTTCTTCTTTATCTGGGCGCGGGCGACATTCCCGCGATACCGCTATGACCAGCTGATGCGTTTGGGTTGGAAAGTCTTTTTACCATTCACTCTGATCTGGGTTTTGGTTATGTCGGGTTCACTTATTGCGTTTGATGCATTGCCATGAGTGAAATTAGTAAATTGGTTATAATTGATGTATTACTACTTCTATCTAGTATCTGTTTTGCGACTTCCCCTTTTTATTTGCCGTTTTTTGTGAATAATTCTCAAGGTATTGGGGGGATTGTCTTACTTTTGTTCGTTACTTTACCTGGGAGCATTGCAGCATTGAGTTTAAGCGTAAAAATTTTTATGAATTTAGGGATTTCACTATTTCAAAAAAGATAGAATATGAGAAATAAGACATGAAAAACTGGATGAATGCATTTTTGTTGGTGGAAATCGTGAAGGGCATGGCCCTCACGCTCAAATACATGTTTTTCATGCCGAAGGTTACGATCAACTATCCTTACGAGAAAGGCCCGATTTCTCCGCGTTTCCGCGGTGAACATGCGTTGCGTCGTTACCCAAATGGAGAAGAGCGCTGTATTGCTTGTAAGTTGTGTGAAGCGATTTGTCCTGCTCAAGCCATTACGATTGAGGCCGAACCGCGCGAAGACGGATCCCGCCGCACAACACGTTACGACATTGATATGACCAAGTGTATTTATTGTGGTCTTTGTGCCGAAGCTTGCCCTGTTGATGCAATTGTCGAGGGGCCGAATTTTGAATTCTCCACCGAAACTCGCGAAGAGCTCTATTACAATAAAGACAAGCTTTTGGATAACGGTGATCGCTGGGAAGCACAGATTGCTGCGAACCTTGCCGCCGACGCACCATATAGATAATAAAAAAGCCGCAGTGAAGCGGCTTTCCTTTTAAATCAAATGGATCCGGCTTTCGCCGAAATGACGAAGAAGCGTCAATTAAAGAAATTTCCGTAAGGAACGTGATAATACAGATTCAACACTTCAGTTCCTGGGTTGCTATCCCCTAAACTCGCGTTTGAGAGGTGTCCAAAGGACAGGCCAACGCGCTGACCGCCATCAAACTTCATACCTGCCTCGATTTGAGAACGAAATTGAATAGGGAAGTCTAAATCTAGATCGCTGCCACCTTTTGTGTAGAGACCCGCACCAAAACTAGGTGTTATGTACACGCTATCTGATATGTTGAGGTCAAGCAGTATTCCACCACCGCCCCAAACTGAAGCTTCGGATGTGACTTCGCCGCCAACCCAAGGCTTGAATTCCCAAAAAATTTTCTGATCGGGTCTGTATTCCAGACGGAAATCAGCGGCGCTGTCGTCATCCATAATGTCATACCAGCCAGCACCAAAACTTAAGAGGTCTTCCTGCGCTAGGGCCGGAGTTGTGGCAAAAGTAAAAGTAGCCACGCATATTGCTAATATCTTTTTCACGGTTCTATTCCTTTAAAAATGTATGGAAATGATCTGTATCAGATCACAAGAAATCTTTCCCTATCATGACGGAATGACCATAAAAATCAAGCCCTTGAATGGATATGGGATTTTATGACTTTTTTGTGACCTTGATCTTGCCTTAACGCACCGAAAGGATTAGAAAAAAACAATCAACAACGAGCAAAGAATCGAATGCTTGCAACACTTGCCTTTTACTTGTTTTCCGGAATCCTAATTCTCAGTGCCATCATGGTGATTACGGCGCGGAATCCGGTGCATTCCGTTCTGTTTTTGATTTTATCGTTTTTCAATGCGGCTGGACTGTTTGTTTTATTGGGTGCGGAATTCATCGCAATGATTTTGGTGATTGTGTATGTCGGAGCGGTTGCCGTGTTGTTCTTGTTTGTGGTGATGATGCTGGATATTTCCTTTGCTGATTTGCGCAAAGGGGCGATGCAATTTATTCCATTGGGGCTAGCGATCGGTGCGCTGTTGCTGGTTGAGTTGGTAGTTGCTTATGGCGCATGGTCCTCGATGAATGTTGCACCGGCGGAAAATGTGCAGAGCGCTGATCTAACAAACACAGAAGCTTTAGGGCAAATTCTATACACCAAGTATGTCTTTGCGTTTCAGGTATCAGGCCTCATTTTGTTGGTCGCCATGATTGGTGCGATTGTATTGACGCATCGTCAACGCCCAGGTGTTCGCAAACAAAAAGTCGCAGAGCAACAAGCACGAACAGCAGAAGAGTCCATGGAAGTGCGCAAAGTTACACCGGGAACGGGGGTTTAGGTCATGGAAATCGCCCTCGTTCATTATCTGACCGTTGCTGCTATTTTATTTACCTTGGGTGTGTTCGGGATTTTTCTGAACCGCAAGAACGTAATCGTGATTTTGATGAGTATTGAGCTTATGTTGCTCGCCGTGAATATCAATTTCGTAGCGTTTTCATCATCGCTCGCGCTGAATGATCTTACAGGGCAGGTCTTTTCGATGTTCATTTTGACGGTGGCTGCTGCTGAAGCCGCCATTGGGTTGGCGATTTTGGTGGTGTTCTTCCGTACCAAAGGCTCGATCGCCGTTGAAGATATTTCGAGTTTGAGGGGATAGTGATTTGGAACTTTTAGCTGTCTTTCCTCCACTCGTTGCATTTTTAATTGCCTTTTTGTTTGGTAAGCAGATCGGCGATAAAGGTGCTCAGTTTATTACATGCGCCGGTGTGGTTATTGCGGCCCTAGCGTCTATTTCACTGTTCATTGAAGTTATTTTCGGCAATGACATGATGGGTGACCTGCGAACGGTTCAACTGATGACCTGGATTTCTTCCGGTGATTTTGTTGTCGAGTGGGCGTTACGTGTTGATCAGCTCTCTGTCGTCATGATGTGTGTGGTCAATATCGTGTCATCCTGTGTTCATGTCTATTCAATCGGTTACATGAGCCATGACAAGGCGAAGGCGCGTTTTATGAGCTACCTCAGCTTGTTTACTTTCGCCATGTTGATGCTGGTTACAGCCGATAACCTGATCCAGCTGTTCTTTGGCTGGGAAGGTGTCGGGGTTGCCTCTTACTTGCTTATAGGGTTTTGGAATCACAAAGACAGTGCGAATGCCGCTGCGATCAAGGCCTTTGTTGTGAACCGTATCGGGGATTTTGGCTTGGCGCTCGGGATTATGGCGTGTTTCTTTATTTTCGGAACCGTTCAGTTTGATGAAATGTTTGAACAGGCTGCAGGGCATGCTGCAACGACTTTTGAGTTTTTGGGGCACGAGTTGCATGCCATTACTGTTGCGGCTCTGCTGCTCTTTATCGGTGCTATGGGGAAATCTGCGCAATTGGGGCTGCACACTTGGTTGCCGGATGCTATGGAAGGGCCAACGCCTGTGTCTGCGCTTATTCACGCTGCGACTATGGTTACAGCGGGTGTGTTTTTGGTGGCGCGTATGTCACCTGTATTTGAATATGCGCCGGATGCATTGATGGTCGTGACCTTGGTTGGAGGTATAACAGCTTTTGTTGCCGCTACGATTGGAATGACGCAGTTCGATATTAAGCGTGTTATCGCTTATTCTACGATGTCTCAGCTGGGATACATGTTCTTTGCTCTGGGCGTATCAGCTTATTCTGCCGCGATCTTTCATTTGATGACCCACGCATTTTTTAAAGCTTTGCTCTTCCTTGGTGCGGGTTCTGTTATTCACGCAATGTCGGATGAACAGGATATGCGTAAAATGGGAGGGATTTGGAAGTCTGTTCCCGCAACTTACGTGTTGATGTGGATTGGATCATTGGCTTTGGCAGGTATCCCTTGGTTTGCCGGGTATTATTCTAAAGATATGATTTTGGAAGCAGCCTGGGTAGATGGCACCTGGTTTGGTGATTTTGCATTCTGGATGGGTATTGCATCTGCGATCATGACTGCGTTTTACTCAGCGCGATTGCTATTCATGACGTTCCATGGCAAACCACGCGCGGATGCCGAAACCATGAGTCATGTGCATGAATCTCCATCTGTTATGCTGACACCGCTTGTGATTTTAGCGTTTGGCGCGATTGTGTCCGGTGGATTGTTTTATGGCGGCTTTGTCGGATCATCCGAAGTGCATCACAAATCAGACAGGCATGCAGAAAGCCATGCTGATGATCATCATGCCGAGGATGTTCACGAAGAAGCATCTACTACCGATCATGAAAAAATGATCAATGTTTGGAGTAAAGACTTCTTCTGGGGTGACTCCATATTTGTCCTGCCGCAAAATGATACAGTTGAAGCCGCGCATGGTGTTCCGTATTGGGTTAAAAAATTGCCTGTTGTGATGGGTGCGTTGGGTTTGTTGTTGGGGTGGGTTTTCTATCTGAAATACCCACATCTGCCCGCCAAATGTGTTTTGGCTCTCAAACCCGTTCATAACTTCGTCTTCCGCAAATGGTATTTTGATGAGTTGTATCACAATACGCTTGTGAAGCTGTCTTTCTTACTGGGTAAAGGGTTTTGGAATTCAGATAAGCATATTGTGGATGGTCTTGGCCCTGACGGCTCGGCGCGTGCGTCTCAAGGGTTTGCAAGTTTGCTGAGCCGTTTTCAAAGTGGATACATGTTCCAATACGCCTTTATCATGATGATTGGTGTCATTGGGCTCCTATCTTGGTTCTTTTTCAGGTCTCAGGCGGGATAGGGTTTTAGCATTATGGTCGATTTTCCTATTTTATCGTTGATGACGTTTTTACCGCTTGTAGGTGCTGCCTTCATTTTAACCATTCGCGGAGACAAAGAAGTCGTTGAACGCAACGCCAAATTCTCAGCTATCTACACTTCGGCATTCACATTTGCGTTATCTGTTTACATGCTCATGCGTTTTGACGGCACGAGTGCAGAGTTTCAGTTTGTCGAGAAAAACGTCTGGTTTGAATCTTTGGGCATTTCCTATCATCTGGGTGTTGATGGTATTTCTCTATTTTTTATCTTGCTGTCCACGTTTTTGACGCCGATTTGCATCATCGCGAGTTGGAATTCCATCAAAACCCGTGTGAAAGAATATATGATCGCATTTCTTGTACTTGAAACTTTGATGATCGGGACGTTTTGTGCGCTGGATACGGTTTTATTCTATGTGTTCTTTGAAGCTGTACTGATCCCGATGTTCTTGATTATCGGGATTTGGGGCGGTGCGCGACGCGTGTATTCAGCCTTTAAGTTCTTTCTCTATACTTTATTAGGCTCTGTTTTGATGTTGGTTGCGCTACTGACATTATTTGTACAGACGGGAACGACAGATATTCCAACATTGATGGCCAACCCGGTATCCAGTTTGTCGCTGCAAATATGGCTCTGGCTTGCATTCTTTGCATCATTTGCGGTCAAAATGCCGATGTGGCCAGTTCACACCTGGCTTCCTGATGCACACGTGGAGGCGCCGACGGCCGGTTCGGTTATTTTGGCAGGGGTCTTGCTGAAAATGGGTGGGTACGGGTTCTTGCGCTTTTCCTTGCCAATGTTCCCGGAAGCTTCCGATCTTTTGGCACCTCTCGTTATGTGGCTTTCTGTAATCGCCATTATCTACACATCGCTCGTAGCCTTGGTTCAAGAAGATATGAAGAAGCTGATCGCTTATTCTTCTGTTGCGCATATGGGGTTTGTGACGCTGGGTATATTCACAGCGACGACCCAGGGGGTTGAAGGCGGTATCTTCCAGATGTTGAGCCACGGTTTGATCTCAGCAGCGCTGTTCTTGTGTGTGGGGGTCGTCTATGATCGTTTGCATACACGCGAGATCGCTCGCTATGGCGGTTTGGTCAAGAACATGGCGAAATATGCGACCGTGTTTATGGTTTTAATGCTTGGCTCTGTCGGTTTGCCAGGGACATCAGGATTTGTTGGAGAATTCTTAACACTGCTGGGTGCGTTCCAAGTGGATAATGTGGTTGCTGTCTTTGCAACCAGTGGGGTTGTGTTGGGCGCGGCTTACATGTTGATTTTATACCGTCGTGTAATTTTCGGAGAGCAAACCAATAAAGACGCAGCTTTGATGCCTGATCTGAATATTCGTGAAATTGCAATTTTTGCACCGCTTGTCATTCTGGTTTTGTGGCTTGGGATTCAGCCGCAAATCGTCATGGATAAAGTATCCCCTTCAGTTGAAAAATTATTGATCGAGTACCATGCCAATCTGGAAGACAGTGAGATTGAAACCATTGAACCTGCCGCAGGTTTTGAAGCAGGAGAGATCGAATGACAGGAACTGAAAACCTCAATTTAGTTTTGCTGGCTCCGGAATTATTCCTGGCTGTTGCCGGTATGGTTTT
>JBCCLQ010000053.1:0-9881 GCA_039026795.1 Pseudomonadota bacterium | reverse complement strand
CAATTATCAGATTCTACTGATATATTATTTTACTTTTAAGCCGCTATGCGCAAATGCGATGGCTCCGCAAAATGTTGCATCAGCTTTTGTTTTTCACGTTGTACCCACAGATAGAAGATCAGCCATTCGATAAGGCCTGGCATGCCTTTCTGCTTACGGTTTTTCTCAACTGCACCCACATGTTGGGCGAAAGATGCCAACTTGGCTACGCGTGCCTGCTCTTCGGCTTCGTCTTCCGCTCTTTGTGCCTGATACATCAAACGCTGGGCTTTCCGCATTAAAATACGCTGGGAACGCAGCTCCAAAAGCCGGGTTTGCATCGCGCACCACGCGCTGTCTTCCAACTCGGCCGCCACTTGCGCCATCGCATCATCTTGCCCGTTTTGTGCAATGACTGTCTGACGATTATGCTTAACATCTTGAAATTCTTTGTATAGTTCGGCCAGCAGGTCATCCATCTGGATAAAAGCCTGCAACTCGGTCATCGGAGAATGTTTCGGTTTCTCCGGTTCCATCAAGCGCAATGCCTCCATGCGCTGCGCAACAGCCCGCATTGCATCCTGTAATGATAAGTCCTGACCCCGCATATTCATGCCCTTTTTCTTCATTCTTAAGGCGCATGATATAGATAAAAGATTACGGAAATATTAAGATATTGAAGATTTTAAGCCATTCCTATTGCAGCTTTGTAGAGCTCGAGAAGCTGCTCTTCTTCGTTGCGTTTTTCGGTTTCCATTTTCCGCAGACGAACAATCTTGCGCATGGTTTTGGTATCAAACCCAACAGCTTTGGCTTCGGCGTAAATTTCCTTGATGTCTTCCATCACGGCAACTTTTTCTTCTTCCATCCGCTCAAGACGCTCAATGAAGGCTTTTAGACGCTGTCCGCCGATCCCTTCTACATCTTTTGCTTCATTATCGTTTTCGCCTTGCGGCAGCTTGGGTGCTACTTCAGCCATGTTGTCCTCCAAAAATGTTGTAACACTAAGTGTTAAATCAACTCTTCCATGCGCTTACAAGAACACATGTAAAAAAGCAGAAGAATAACAGGGATAACTTTCTAGCCGCTCAAAACTAAGGCAGAACAGAAGTCCTGCATCCCAAACTTGATTTGGGATCTTATTGCAAAAAAATCCTGACTTTCGTCAGGATGCAAAAGCTAGCGGCGATTGGTTATAGGCGTAAACGACCACGTATCAACGCGCAGCGCCATCGGATCGTTTTCATCCATAATGCGGCCAATCTGCATACGGATACGAACCCCTACATTTTGCGGCAAGTCGGGGTCACTGGATCGCCGTAATTTATCGCGGTAACTGATTGTCACAGGCACGTCATATAACCAGCGATAGCGGCCATCGACCACACCCTCATTCATCAGCGCAGGCGTTTCTTCAATCAACACGGTTGTGCTCATCGCGCTCTCGCTTAAATACTGCGCGATATTATATTTCTTTAAGGACTCCTGATACTGCTCATACGCCTCTTTGGTAAAATAATTTTTGCGCATTTCAGCCAGTGTTGAGTAATAGTCGATCGCATCGAAACTCAACGCTTCGGAAATCGCAATATTCACCCAAGCTTCCAAATCAGTGTAACTGCGGTTGGCCTCGTTGAGCGGCATGGTACGCTCCGCCGCGCTTAGGTTACGATCCAACGGGTCTGCGAAAGGTGCGAATTCAGGCGCTTCCCTGTTTTCACTCACCAATCGGGTATCAATAATGAATAATATAACACCGATAAAGGCGAGAAAAGATCCGATCAGCACCAAATTAAACCAGGTGCCCTGAACCCAGAATGATAATGTTTCCAGAAAGTTTTTCTTCATGATGTCTTTTGTTTTAAACGCCCTGTCATTGATTTAACACGGCCGATCACCTTACCCAATTGCATCACATTATCGATGCGGCTGTCCAGAAAGCGTAAGGTTTTGGATTGATCTTCAGTCTCATCATTCATCCAGGCGAATGTGGTGGATGTCAAAACTCCGCTTAAAAGCCCGCGTTTTGTATACTTGTTGTAATCGGTGGATGTATCGCCGGCCCATTCCCAAATCTTATCGGCTGTCTGCCAGACCATTTTCCCAGCCTCATATTTCCGGAACGGGCGCAACCAATATCCGGTGGAATGGCGTACGGCTTCTTTATAATCTTTTAAGGCATAAAAACGAGTTTGAACGGCCAATCTAACACGATCGCGCACACGCATACTGCTCGGATCAATGCCTTCCAAACGTTTCAACATATCGCGATCCGCCCAATCCGAAAAATGGATCAAAACGTCTTTTAGCTTATTCGGGAAAACGGCCGTTGCCATATCACGGTCATGCTCTGCTTTTTCGGCTGCCGCTTCGATGATCTCCCACGACCAGCCGTCAAAGGCAACGTCTTCAAGCGCTGTCATCAAAATTTCATCTTTTATTTTTATATCGCTTCTGGGCATGGACTATATATAATCCAGTTCTACTTTAATGAATAGAGCTATGGCAGAGAATTTAGAGAAAAACACACTGGGCGGACGTTTGAAACGCTATTCGCGCGTCTCCGGCACAATGGCGGGTTTGGCTGCAAAGCTGGCAGGTGAGCGTTATTTCGGCATTAAAATCGAACGTGAAGAACACGCACAAGCCTTGATGGAAGCGCTCGGTTCTCTGAAAGGCCCACTCATGAAAGTTGGGCAAATTCTCTCCACGATCCCGGAAGCCTTACCCCCTGAATACGCCAAGGCATTTCAGGAATTACAAGCCGATGCACCGCCTATGGGCTGGCCGTTCGTGAAACGTCGCATGAAAACAGAATTGGGTTCGGACTGGGAATCCAAATTCGATAACTTTGAAAAAGAAGCCGCCGCCGCCGCATCACTTGGCCAGGTTCACATCGCCCATTCTCATGACGGCGAAAAACTTGCCTGCAAATTACAATACCCGGACATGCAATCCGCTATTCAGGCTGACCTCAACCAACTTAAAATTATTTTCGGCATTTACGAACGCTACGACAAAGCGATTAAGACATCACACATTCACGATGAACTCGCCGCCCGCCTGTTTGAGGAACTGGATTATGAACTGGAGGCCAAGCACTGCAAGCTTTACAGCCATATTTTGCGTGATGAAAAAGGCGTTCATGTACCCCAAATCGTTGACGACCTGTCGACTAACCGCCTGCTCACCACAAATTGGCTACAGGGGACAAAGATTTTGAAATTCAAGAACGCACCGCTTGAAGAGCGGAACCAAATTGCAATGAACATGTTTCGGGCTTGGTATACACCACTTTATTATTATGGCGTTATTCATGGCGATCCCCACTTAGGAAACTATACGGTCCGTGATGATTTTTCAATCAACCTTCTCGACTTCGGGTGCGTGCGCGTCTTCCCGGCCAAATTCGTTGGCGGCGTTATCGATCTCTATCATGCTCTCATGGAAGACGACATGGACAAAGCCGTTCATGCCTACGAAACATGGGGCTTCAAAGGATTATCAAAAGAACAAATTGAAACGCTCAATATCTGGGCACGCTTTTTGTACGACCCGATCATGGATGATAATGTCCGCGTTCTGGGTCACGCCGACGGCGCAGTTTATGGCCGCGAAAAAGCGCAAGAGGTTCATAAAAAACTCAAAGAAGTCGGCGGCGTTTCCGTCCCCCGTGAATTTGTGTTTATGGACCGTGCGGCCCTCGGCCTCGGCTCCGTCTTCATTCACCTGAATGCCGAAATCAACTGGCACAATTTATTCAACGAACTGATCGCTGATTTCGATGTGGCCACGCTTGAAAAACGCCAAGCCGATACTCTCAAACAATTCGATCTTGAAAAAGAGCTGTAAAACGAAGCTGGTATCCCTCTTATTTTTGGGCTAACGTCTTAAAAAATAAGGAAGAGTTGCAACCATGCGTTTTATTTTTGCCCTGATCTCATTCTGCCTGCTTGGCACCTTCACCATGGCCCACGCACAATGTGTCGGCTGTCACGATAAACTGACATGGGCACCGCCTGTCCTGGATAACCCGCAAACCATCACAATCCAGAGCGATCCAACTACCGCACAAAATATCAATCTGGATGACGATAAGGACTACATTATCGATCTGCCGGATAATCAGATCGTTGAAACAAAGGGTCTACATTTCCGCGGAGGCCGGAACGTACAAGTCATCGGCGGTCATATCAAAGCTATGGTGCCGGCCGAACATCGTATCCGGGCCGCTCTTCGTTTTTCTGGCACAGTCAAAAGCGTTTATGTCGAAGGCCTGCTGATTGATACCAACAGTCAATTGGGATTAGACGGATTACTGGCCGGCGGTGTGATGCACAAACCGGGCATCTGCGCGGATGTTTATATTCAAAATACACATATTAAAAATATGGTATCCACCTATCAGGATCGCTTTCATGCCGACGGTTTCCAATATTACGGCTGCACAGAAAATACACGCATGGATCGGGTCAGTATCCGCTCGCAATATCAGGGCGTATTCCTGTCACCGCAACATGATATTTCATCCATTGATATGCGCCGTGTGGATCTGGACTATTCCGACCCGAACAACGGAACAGGCTACGCGCTGTTTATTCGTAACCGTTCAAACGGTCGCCGCCCTGCGGTGAATTTGGAAAACATTTATGTCGGCCCGCGTGTCACCACTTACACATCACCGCGTGAAGAGGATTGGGAACGCTATGCCATTCATCCACCATCACACAGACCGAACGGCGGTGTGCGCGTCGGTAATGTTGTAACCTTTCCCGATTATCCCGAAATCACAGGTGAAGTTCGCCTTGGCCCCCTCGCCGAGCCTTTCGCACCAGAAACAGTCGTGGGTTTAAATTACGTTTCACCAGGCTATATCGGCGTGCCTTCGCAATAAATCTTGCTGGAAAAGCGCCTCTGCTGTATATCCTGTGAACATAAAGGTCTCGTAGCTCAGGGGATAGAGCACTGGTTTCCGGAGCCAGGTGTCGGAGGTTCGAATCCTCCCGGGATCACCATTTTTTTTGAAGGATACAAAACAATGTCACACTGGCCTGATATTCCTTATGATCGCTGGAAAACATGTGGTCACGCCATACATATGTGGGCGCAAATCATCGGTAAATATAGGCTCGCTCTTTCACCTTGGGTCAATCATTCGTGGCATGCAACTTTGTACGTGAATGGCCGGGGACTGACGACAGGTCTCATCCCTTATAAAGATTCAGACTTTGAAATACTGATTGATTGCATTGATCATTGTTTGCGTATCCATTGCATAAACGGACAACAGGAAACTTTTGATATTTCTAACATCACAGTTGCAGAATTCGATGCAACGTTAAAAGAAAAACTGAAAAATTTAAAAATAGATGTGACGGCTCACGGTACACCCAACGAGGTAGCCGACCCAGTGCCGTTCGTAGAGCAAACAGATCCTGTTAATTACAATCCGGATGCCGTACATGATTTTTGGCAAGCGCTTTTGAATATCAACAGGGTTTTTAACTATTTCCGTACAGGCTTCATGGGCAAGGTCAGCCCTGCTCATTTGTTCTGGGGTAGTTTTGATTTTGCAATCACACGCTTTTCCGGCCGCACCGCACCGCCGCACCCGGGGGGAATTCCTGCCTTACCAGATACGATTACGCGCGAAGCATATTCGCATGAAGTCAGCTCGGCAGGTTTTTGGCCGGGCGCAAACGGCATTGATTATCCCGCGTTTTATGCGTACGCCTACCCAACACCGGAAGGTTTTTCAAAGCACGCCGTTCTTTCAAAAGAAGCTTTTTTCCATGAAGATTTGGGTGAATTCATTTTGCCATACGATGCGGTTCGGCAATCCGCTGACCCTGATCAAACCTTACTGGATTTTCTGCAATCCACCTACGAAGCCGCAGCTGATTTAGGAAGCTGGGATCGAAAAGCTTTAGATCGTCCCTTCGCCGGTCCGAAAGAAATACCAAACATATAAAAAACGGGGCATAAAGCCCCGCTTTAAAAATCCGATATATTATATTGTTAAGCAGCTTTCGCCTTGTTCTGTGCGACTTCTTTTGTAATTTGCTGCTGTGTTTGACCAACATTCGGACGAGATGCTTCCTGCGCCAAATCACCGAGTGTTACAACGCCAACCAGACGCTTATCGCGGTTCACAACAGGCAAAAGGCGGACCTGAATTTCGCCCATGTTGTTGCAAATCTCTTCTACGTCCTGATCGTCATAACAATAAAATGTTTTCGGTGTCATGATATCACGAATTTGTGTCGCGGCAGGATCCTTGGCTTCTGCCAATGTGCGCATCACGATGTCACGGTCTGTCACCATACCGATCAATTTGTCATTCTCACCAACCGGTAAAAAACCGATATCTTGTTGCTTCATGATTTCGGCTGCATCATTCGCATTTTTTTCAGGGGCAATCCACTGACAATTCGGTGTCATAACGTCTTTAATTTGTGTCATTTCGGGTCTCCTCGTGTATTGATTTTTGTAGTGGCGATAGATAACCATAAAAACGGAGGTAGCGCAAATAACTTGAGTTTTCCTGCGGATTTAAAGCTTATGCAGCCTTGGTGAGAGAGAGGAAGACATCCTCCAGATCACTTTCATCGGTCGATATATCAACGATTTGATATCCCGCTTTTTGAATAGCATCAATCATATCACAAACGCATTCATCTTCCGGGGAATAGCGGATCATAATCGTGCGTCGCCCTTCTTTGACAGGATTGAATTTTTCCAAACCCTTTGGCATGTCCGTCACCGGTTTATCCAACCTGAAACGAATTTCCTTGTTATCGATACGCGCGAGCAAAGACTCTTTTTCTTCATCGGCCACGATGCGCCCATGATTGATAATCGCAATCCGGTCACACAGCTCTTCTGCTTCTTCCAGATAATGGGTAGTCAGCAAGACAGTCGTACCTTGCTCATTGAGTAAACGCACATTATCCCAGAGCTGCTGACGCAATTCGATATCAACACCGGCTGTCGGTTCGTCCAGAACCAAAATCGGCGGTGTATGCACCATCGCCTTGGCGACCATCAAACGTCTGCGCATCCCACCGGATAACGAACGCGTATAGGCATCGGCCTTATCCACCAAGCCCATCAGCTCAAGCAATTCTTCGGAGCGTCTTTCCGATTTCGGCACACCATACAGCCCTGCCTGAATATCCAGCAACTGAATGGGTGTAAAAAACGGATCGTAATTGATTTCCTGCGGTACCACGCCGATTGCCGTTTTGGTATTGCGCGGATCGACATCCATATCAATGTCCCAGATTTTTACCGAACCCGATGTTTTGGTCACAAGACCTGCCATAATATTGATGATCGTGGATTTCCCTGCTCCATTAGGCCCCAAAAGCCCGAAAATCGATCCCTTCGGAATATTCAGGTCAATATCATGCAAAGCCACTTTCTCCGGCGCTTTGCCCGAGGCTTTGTAAGTCTTATTCAGTTTGGAAATTTCAACAGCGTTTTGAGACATAGTTACGGATGTAAAGCGTTACAGCCAAAAAGCAACGAGATTTTTATTGACATATAACAAAAATTTTTGTTAGTGGGTGCAAAAATCCATATTTTTGTAAGGGTTATATGACGAAAATTACGGTTAACTATCCAACAGAACTTCAAAAAGGCGTTATGCAATTGTTCGAAACTAGCAAGCGTCGTAACAGATTTAACTTAGACGTTGTAAGTTATGAATTAGAACATGGTGGCCTTGCCATATTAGAGCGATTGAAAATGTGTGCTCAAATGGAACCGCGTCAAACAAGTCAAGTAAGTTTAGACAAGCTCTCACAGAGTGATTGTTGGAGTAAGCGTGGTCAAAAAAACCCTTTAGAACCCGGCCAGCTTACTAAAATTGTTGAAGATCTGCTAAAAAAAGATCAAGACGTCTATGATACAAGGCTTTTAGAATGGATAGAACTACATGCTGATGTTGGAAAAGTTTGGGTCGAACAACGAGGCTTCACCGAAGGAGCGTACTACTTAGGGCGCTCGAAATATGAATTTAGAGATTTCAGGGGTCCTGAAGGTGAAGTAATCTTATATACAAATGGCTCTGGCTTATTATGCCAAGAACAGTACCAGATCACAGAACAAGTCGCACCCTTACTTAACATGCCTCTCAACACTCGCCTTCCTAAATTAGCGAAGCATAGTTAAGCGTTCATATTCGCTAACCACTCTTTCGCGCGATCATCATCCTTCAAATACGCGTCCCAGAAGGCGAGCGCGGTTTGTTTGATCTCCAACTCATGCGCATCACGGTTCGGGTTATCGCCCAGCTTCCCGCGTGATCCGTTGTAAATCATGTGGTCTCCATCTTCCAGAACATGCAAATACTGCTCCGGATGATCAGCATGTTCGTGGATCACAAGCCGTTTTTTGTAATCCCACCCTTCAACGGGGGATGCATCATCCGTGCCTGTCATATGAAGAAGCGGCAAGGAGATAGAACCATAAATATCGCGCGGATCATCCAGCGCCAAATGCTGGATCGGCACAGGACTATATAAAATACCGGCTTTAAACCGATCATCGCGATAAACCCTTAACTTTCCTTCCTCATCGGGGAACATCTGTCCCGCCATGACTTGTGTAGTGAGTGCACCGAAGGAATGCCCGGACATGCCGAGCGTTTCTAAATTCGCAATCGCTTCTACTTCTTCATGCTGTGCAATCCACGCTTCCAGTGAATCCAAAACAAACGGAACATCATGAAAACGGTTTAAAGTGGCAGAGCGCGGAATGGGTGTGTTGCGTATGATATCCCACGGATGACCGTCTTTGCCTTCCCATAAACTACTATCTGTTCCAGGATGCTGAACATGCACCAACACATATCCTTGTGAGGCAAGATAGCGGGATATAAAGGCTGCCCCGTCCACACTGCCTCCCAATCCATGCGACCAGAAAATAACGGGCAGCTCATCGCCGTCATAATCGGATGGGTAATAGATTTTGAGCGGAATTTTGCGATCCTCCCGCGCGGCGTCAACCAACACATCCTTTTTGATCAGGACTTTGTATTTCTCATCTGTCTGTAATTCATAATTTGTCATTATGTCTCATTCTCAAGCAAACAGCGTTTTATCATGGGCAGGCACAAGGAGTGAAATGTACTTCAGTTACATGAACGACGCGGTAACGAACCCATGAGGAAACGATGGAAGCTTACTTCTTGCGGAATTGGTCGAGAGAAACAACTTCACCTGTTGTCTCGTCGTCACCGTCACCATCGCCGTCAGGTAGAGGCCCGTCATCATCGGGATCGAAGTCCGGCCCTTCCATATCATCGCCCAAAGGCTGGAATTGCAACGCAAAGTTCACGGACGGATCGGCAAAAATCGTAATCGCATTCAACGGAACTTCCAAACGCTCCGGCACGTTATTAAACGACAGCGTCACACCCATCTTCGTATCATCGACGAACAAATCGTAATATTGATATTGCAACACGATTGTCATTTCACCGGGATAGCGCTCATGCAGGTAGTCAGGGATATTCACGCCCGGAAAATCCGTCATAAATGTAATATAGAAATGATGATCGCCGGGCAGGCCATCTTCCATGACTTCTTCAATGGCTTCACGCACAACCCCGCGAAGGGCCCGTTCGACCATTTTGTCATAGCGTAGAATATCGTCGTCTTCGTCAGTCATAATATACTTAAGTAGTGGCAGAAAAGCCTAAGGTAAATCAAGAAACTTAATTATTTGGACAGAATACCGCCCGTGGTGTTACATAAGATGTCGCATATCAGACAAACCAAATCTATGGCTGGCTTCAAAAATATGAATATCTCTGTGGACAAAATACGGAACACTCTTCATTCCGATAACAGTACCAATCTGGTGGCTATCGGCCTGATGATCACGGGGGTCAGCCT
>JBCCLQ010000052.1:0-9901 GCA_039026795.1 Pseudomonadota bacterium | reverse complement strand
CGGGTCTTGAACAAAGGCTGATTTTGTCTTCTCACCGCTTAAGATATCCTGGGCAACACGTTCCAGAGAAAGTGCGCGGAATGGGCGGACAAGATACGATTTAAAACCTGCCTTCTTTATCTGTTTCAGACGGCTGCGGTCGCGTGGTTCGATTAAGACAATTGATGGTGGCAGGGCACGTACAGCTTTCGACAAATTTTTATACGCTTCAAAAGCGTCACCGACTAATTTGGCATCCAGAACAATCAAATCAAAGAGTTCATCCGCCGCCTCAGAGGCTGCAAGTTTTGCTTGGGCTTCCTGGAAATTCCGGGCAGCAACGACGGTTCCACCACGTTCAATGATTTGCTTGGTGAGAATGTTGCTTTCAATGCCGCTTTCTTTAAGCAAAAGAACATTCCTGTCTTGAAGACTGGCCTTTTGCTTGGGTTCTTTTGCTATAGCCGCCTCGATAGAAAATTGGAAAAGAGCGCCTTTTCCCTGCTCGCTTTTGAGATCCAGCGAACTGTCAAACGCCTCCACAATGCGTCTTGAAATTGCCAGACCAAGACCCGTCCCGCCAAAGGCACGGGTGTATTAAGCTATATGTTTCGGCAGAAGGTTCATTGTTCTTGTCTCAAGCAACGGCATGGGTAGCTTTTGATCCGGCTTACTGTCAAAGACTATATGATTGTTTTCAGGAAAAATTTGAAATGGTATGTGGCCAAGGCCGGTCCCTGCCTCAGGTCTATCCAAATACAAAACCAGAAGCTCGGCCAACTTTGAATCCTGCTTGATCGTTACAGGCTTGTGATGAATAAGTGACGGGAATGTTAACGTCATGTTATCGGGGGCGAGCGCATAGCACACAAATTCATACTTCGAGGTTTCTTCAATCTCAGAAACGCTTTTATATGTTTTCGGCCTGCGCATAGGCAGCTTGTCTTCCCAAACATTATCCTGATTCCAAAACGCGAAATGGTAGTCTGGATCTTTATCACTCTGCCGTTCCACAAACACGGCAAGCGTTCTAAAGCCTGCGCGCTGTTCAAAATCAGACCCGATGATTGTTATGCCATCCCGCTCACAATTGGAGAGCAAGAGATCAATGGTCTGTATTTTGTTGAGCTTTGCCTCATTCAGCCTGTCCAATCCACCAGGCTGTATCATCAAATACATGCCGTTGATAACATCATCATGCGGTTCTTTGATCGGTTGAAACACCATGATAACGGGCTGATAGCCAATCGCATGTTGATAGCAGTTGCCGGCGTAAAAATAATGTAAGTCGATAGGCTGAATTTTTTCTACGTTCGGTGATGGCGTAGCAGGTTTTAAAAAACTTCCGAGCGTTTCAAACACAATTACACTTTCCAAAATATGAAAACAAAATAAGGGTTTTTGCGGCTTTGTCAAAAAAATTTACAGTACCCACAAATTAGGATATTATTCCTATTTAATAACTGTTTAAAAAGTAAAAACAAGGAGTTAGACCCCCCACCCCTCGAAAATAGGGGGAACGAAATGAGTAATATGCAGAAAATAAAGCAAAATCAGAAGGTTATACCCTCTTACCGGGCAGGGTGCGGATAAAGGGTTTTTAAGCATTGCCGATTATAACGAAACGGTTTACCCTTTGATATTGTTGAATAAGAGAAAAAAATGGCTCAATTTACCCTTCCTCGTCATTCCAAAATTTTACCCGGTAAGAAATACGACGCAGCAAACGGCGCGAAACGCACCAAAACCTTTAAGGTTTATCGCTGGGATCCGGATGATGGCGAGAACCCCCGACTTGATCAATACACGGTTGATCTCGATAAATGTGGTCCGATGGTTCTGGATGCTCTCATTAAGATTAAAAACGAAGTTGATGGTTCACTGACATTCCGTCGGTCTTGTCGTGAAGGGATTTGTGGTTCCTGTGCCATGAACATCGATGGTCGCAATACGCTGGCATGCACGAAAGCGATCGATGACGTGAAAGGGGATGTAAAAATCACACCTTTACCGCACATGAATGTCGTGAAAGATTTGGTGCCAGATTTAAATCCTGTTTACGCCCAATATCAGGCGATTGAACCTTGGATGAAAACAGATACGGCTGCCCCGACAACAGAGCGCCTGCAAAGCGCCGAAGATGCCGATAAATTGAACGGTGAAGACGGTCACGGTCCGGCGGCATGCATTTTGTGTTTTTGTTGTTCCACATCCTGTCCGTCCTATTGGTGGAACGGTGACAGGTTTTTGGGGCCAGCTGTTTTATTACAAGCTTATAGATGGATTATTGATAGCCGCGATGAGGCTACAGGTGAGCGTTTGGATCAGCTTGAAGATCCGTTTCGCCTGTATCGCTGTCATACGATTATGAATTGCACGAATGCGTGCCCTAAGGGATTAAATCCTGCAAAGGCGATCGCAGAAATAAAAAAGAAAATGGTTGAAAGGCAATAGGTGAACATAATGGACATTTTAAATCTCGAAGTGAATTTCTTCGCATTTATGCTCTCGGGCTTATTGGCGTTTTTGCTCGGTTTAATCTGGTACCATCCGAAGGTGATGGGGAAGCAATGGGCTGATGCGAATGGCATAGACATTGAAAAAATGAAACTGAAGCCGTTTCCATTCATTGCATCGTTCTTTTTATGGATCTTGTCGGCTTGTTTTTACTCATTCCTTGCAAGTTTTTTACAAATCCATATGGCTGAGGATCCACAACTCGCTGCGGCTGGTTATTTTGCTCTGTCCTGTATGTTATGGGTGGCTTTCGCAATGCCACCAGCTCTGATGGGAGCGCTGTATACGGGTGGCTCCTTTGACGGAACAGCGATTGATGCGTCCTATCATCTGGGCGGCTACTATGTCTTCGCCGCCGTCCATATCGCTTATCTGTATATGTAGACTACAGGTCGATATCGAGGCCGATATCAAGAGCTGGGGCGGAGTGCGTCAGCGCGCCGACGGAAATCATATCCACACCGCTTTCCGCCAAGCTCCGAACAGTCTCCAAATTCACACCGCCGGACGCCTCGCTTAAAACACGGCCATCAATCACAGATACCGCTTCGGACAAATTGTTGTGTCCCATGTTGTCGAGCATAACAGTGTCGATTTTGTGTTCCAGTGCTTCTTTCAGTTGATCAAGCGTATCAACCTCAACTTCGATTTTGACCATGTGACCAGCATAATCCTGCGCGCGTTTAATGGCTTCGGAAACACTGCCTGCAACGGCGATGTGATTATCCTTAATCAAAATTGCATCATCTAAACCAAAACGATGGTTTTTTCCACCGCCGCAAGTAACGGCATATTTTTGAAAGGCACGAAGGCCGGGAAGTGTTTTGCGTGTGCATACGATTTGGGCATTTGTACCTTTTACAGCTTCAACATATTGCGCAGTCAATGTCGCAATACCTGATAAGTGGGAGAGGAAATTCAGTGCAACGCGCTCACTAGTTAGCAAGGTTCTTGCAGGGCCTTGGATGGTTGCAATATCATCGCCGCTCGTCAGTTTTTCACCGTCTTGTTTGTGAATGTTGATGTCAAAATCGGGATCTAGAATTGTAAAGGCAGAGAGAGCAGGAACGATACCTGCCAAAACACCATCTTCGCGTGCGCGCAAAACAGCGGTCGTTTCAAGATCTGTGGGAATAATGCTATCCGATGTCGCGTCATGGCCGTGACCCAAATCTTCTTTCAATGCTGCTGCAACAGCTTCTTCGATGAGAAGAGTTGAAAGTGCCATTAGCTCAACTCCAACATTTTATCGACGGCGACACGTGCTTGCGCCGCGATCTCGGGATCAACGTGTACTTCAGGCTCTTCGTTTTGAAGTGCGCTTAGAATTTTCGGCAATGTAATACGTTTCATGTGAGGGCAGAGCTGGCATGGGCGGACCAATTCCATATCGGGGTGCGCAGCTTGCACATTATCGCTCATGGAACATTCTGTGATGAGCACAACACGCGGTGGTTTTGCGCCTTCCACATAATCAATCATTTGTTGAGTAGAGCCTGCATAATCCGCTTCGGCCAAAACATCCTGCGGGCATTCGGGGTGAGCCAGCACAACAACACCGGGATAACGCTCACGAAATTGCAAAATGTCATCCGCTGTAAAGCGTTCATGTACCATGCAACTGCCTGCATAGGTGTGAATAATCTTTTTCGTTTTTGTTTGCGTGTATTGCGCCAGATAGCGATCGGGAACCATCAAAATTTCATCGGCGTCTAATGCATTGATAATTTGAACAGCATTACCGGATGTACAACACACATCACTTACGGCTTTCACTTCAGCAGATGTGTTCACATATGTTACAATCGGAACGCCCGGATATTGTTCACGTAAGAGCTGAATATCGGCAGGCGTTATGCCTTCGGCCAAGGAACAGCCTGCTTTCATATCCGGGATCAAAACCTTTTTATCCATGCATAAAATTTTGGATGTTTCGGCCATGAAATGCACACCACACTGCACGATGATATCGGCATCTGTTTTAGCGGCTTCGCGGGCGAGGGCCAATGAGTCACCGACAATATCAGCTACACCATGAAAGATATCGGGCGTCATATAATTATGCGCCAGAATAACCGCATTCTTTTCTTTTTTCAGCCGGTTTATTTCATAGATGTAAGGCGCAAGCGTTTCCCAGTACTTTTCATCATATTGATTGGAAAGTATGTCATATATGGGCGCTGTGGCGTTCGCCACTTCGGGCGTATATTCGAGGTTCATGCTCATTTGGCCTGTAGTGTTAGCCTAAGTTCTGTAGCTTTGCAAAGTTTTTACAGCACTTATTTGGAGGCTTTGTTCTTCTCTTTCAAGAGCACACGTATGTGCGGCGCACCATTCTGGTCTTCGTATTTCTCGTAATAATCCTGATGGTATTGTTCAGCCGGGTAGTAATTGGTTGCGCTCTCTAATGTTGTCACAATTGGATCTTTCCAGGCTTTATCGGCCTCGGCAGCCGCAATGGCTTCCTCTGCAATGCGTTTTTCGTCTTCGTTCGCATAGAAAATGACGGATCGGTATTGTGTGCCGACATCGACACCCTGACGGTTCAGTTGGGTTGGGTCGTGGGCTTTACGCAGGAAATAATCGAACAAATCGCGCAAAGTTATTTTCTCGGGATCATAGAAAACGCGCACAACTTCGGCATGGCCGGTTTTGCCTGTTGTGATATCGCGGTAGGTAGGATTATCCAGCGTGCCGCCTTGATAGCCGGATTCAGTATATAAAACACCCGGAAGGGCGTTATATTCCCATTCCAGACACCAGAAACACCCGCCACCGAGAGAAATATAGGCCGCATCTTCTGGTTTTTGTTCCAAAAGGTCAGGATTTTTGTTTTCAGCGTGGCTTTTACCGGTTTGTGAGAAAAATCCAAACATAAGTGCTCCTGCCAAAATGGTGACGACTGCGAGTGTTTTCATTGCGTTTTTCCTAAGGGTTAAAACCTATGAATTATATTTATTCTGCGCGAGACAAATTTTTGATGGATGGAAGTAATAAATCGCGTATGGGCATAGCCGAGGCTACGTTCTAGCGATTTTTACGATCAGACACAAAAATTTGCCGCGCCCTTTGGGTTCCAAAATTATGGAGTATCTACAGTGTCAAGCAAGAACCTACTATGCTTTGGCATGGAAGAACCTTGCTTTCCTTGCATCTACCCCATAATTTTGGAACAGAATGAAACATAATTCATAGGTTTTAACCCTAAATATCAACATAGTATTCGTATGAATGAAGTCAAAAGTTACAGCTCAAAATGGCAGTCTCCGAATTTTGAAGAACGGGTGGGGGGCGTATCACCTGCTTTTGTAATTATACATTACACAGGGATGAAGACAGCTGAGGATGCCTTGGAGCGTTTGTGCGACCCGGAAGCCAAAGTCAGTGCGCATTACGTGATTGACGAAGATGGCAGCATTTATCAGCTTGTTGATGAGAGCAAGCGGGCCTGGCATGCAGGTCAGTCGCAGTGGCAGGGCAAAACCGATATCAATAGCCATTCCATAGGAATAGAGCTGGTCAACCCAGGCCATGAATTTGGGTATCGGACGTTTCCTGATGTTCAAATCGATGCACTGATTGCCCTGTGTCGCGATATCAAAACACGCCATGATATTGAATGGTTCATAGGGCATTCCGATATTGCGCCCGATCGGAAGCAAGACCCCGGCGAGCTATTCCCGTGGGATAGGCTCAAAGCGGCGGGTATAGGCAAGCTGCCTGTATAAAAATTTGCATAAATTTACTTACCCATGATACAACGAGTGCGCCAGAAAGCCGGATGACCGCGTGTTATGCGAGGAAAGTCCGGGCTTCACGGAAACACAGTGCCGGGTAACACCCGGGGGGCGAGAGCCTACGGACAGTGCAACAGAGAGTAAACCGCCGATGGCTGGGCCACACGTGAGCCCAGTACAGGTAAGGGTGAAAGGGTGCGGTAAGAGCGCACCGCGCTACCGGTAACGGAAGCGGCACGGTAAACCCCGCTGGAAGCAAGCTCAAATAGGGATTTCATATGGAGCGTTTCCACTCCGAAATCTGGGTAGAGCGCTAGAGGTGGCTGGTAACAGTCATCCCAGATGAATGGTCATCATCACTTTTGTGATACAGAACCCGGCTTATAGGCTTTCTGGCTCTTTCTTTGCTTAACCTTCCTCACGCTGTCGCCAAGGCTATGGCGGATAAAAAAGTCGGTTAAGACTCATTACGAATTTAAAAAACCGTCCGGGAGAGGGTGTTCCCGGACGGTTCCTTTTATGTGTTAGCCTTTTCGACTAAGTTTGGCGACCCCGCTCGCCTTCTTTATTCGTCCCGCTTAGGCCGAGTTTTTTGGCTTTAAGCAGTGATTTTCTGAAAAAAGCTGGAAGCTTTATTCAATTCGGCGGTTTTATAGGCTGAGAACACTATTGTTCCGGCGTATAAGCCACCATTTACGGCCAAAGCCATAATGAGCATCGTTACTAACATTGTAAGTACTCCCCACACACAAGAGTTGTTGTTTTCGATGAGCAAACTTATAGACCTTTAATTTTCATATTGCAAGAACTTTTTTCAAAAAAATGTTTAATAACAATGGGTTATGGACCTATATTTTCTATAATCATAATTTATTCTTGGGATATCCTTAAGTTAGGCGGTAAAATCTATGGAAAATAATTTATGATTTTTTTTGTGAAAATGCGATTTTAGGCCGGAAGCAGCATGGATGATGTCCAAAATAGCTGTGTATCAACTGCGAAATCAGGGCTTGGCCAAATTGACCGACCATGCTATCCCATGATATCCCATAAATATCCATATAAGTCCGTCTGGGGGCTTGTGTGTCTATTCAAAAACGGAGATCCAGCCGATCATGGCATTGTTTCTGTCTACACATATAAACAAGGTTGATAAAAAGGGGCGCGTTTCTGTGCCTGCGCCTTGGCGTGCGGAATTGGCGGATCAATCGTTTCAGGGGGTTGTGTTGTTCCGTTCCAATGTTCATCAGTGCCTGGAAGGTTTTGCGTGGTCGTATATGCAGGAATTAAGCGCACGGCTCGATCAGTTTGATTTGTTTTCGTCTGAGCAGGATGATCTGGCTACGGCTGTATTTGCGGATAGCGTGCAGCTCCCTTTTGATGGTGATGGACGGATTGTGTTACCGGAACCGTTAATCGCGTTTGCGGACATTGACGGGCAGGCGGCTTTTGTCGGGATGGGTGCAAAGTTCCAGCTCTGGAATTCCAAAACACTCGATAAGCGAAGAGAAGAAGCGCGCGCGAATGTAAAGTCCGGCGGCCTCACAATTCCGAAAGGGGTGCGCGATGAGTAATCACATCCCCGTCATGCTAAATGAAGTTTTGGAAACGTTGTCACCGAAGGATGGCGAGGTTTATGTTGATGGTACATTCGGTGCGGGTGGATATAGTCGTGCATTTTTAGAGGCGGCTGATTGCACCGTGATTGCCATTGATCGTGATGCGGATGCGATTGAACGCGCGCAAGGTTTCAAAAAAGAATTCGGTGATCGTTTTATTATCGTTCAGGGCTGTTTTGGTGATGCGCTGGAATTGGTCCGTGGTGCCGGCTTCCATCAGGTCGATGGTTTCGTGCTGGATATCGGCGTGTCGTCATTTCATCTCGATGAAGCAGAACGCGGTTTTTCATTCCGTTTTGGTGGGCCGCTGGATATGCGCATGGATCAATCGCAAGGACAGAGCGCTGCTAATCTTGTCAATGACTTGCCCGAAAAAGAATTGGCTGATGTGATTTACAAATATGGCGAAGAGCGCAAATCGCGGCATATCGCAAAGCGCATTGTTGAAGCACGGAAAAATGGGCGCATCGACACAACATTCCAATTGGCAGATTTGGTGCGTGCCGTTGTTCCGAAATCATTCAAGGATAATAACGATCCGGCCACCCGTTCATTTCAGGCGTTGCGCATTGCTGTGAATGATGAGTTGGGTGAGTTGGAGCGCGCTTTGACTGCATCGCAAGAGTTGTTGAAGTCTGCGGGGCGTTTGGTTGTTGTATCTTTCCATTCTCTGGAAGATGGCATTGTAAAAAGTTTCTTGTACGAGAAGTCTGGACGTAAGGCGTCGGGTTCACGTCACTTGCCGCAGATTGAAGAAAAAGCGGATGCAGTGTTTGACCTGCCTTTCAGAAAACCATTAGAGCCAAGCACGGAAGAAAAGGAAAAAAACCTGCGCGCGCGGTCTGCGCGTCTGCGTGCCGGTATTCGAACGGAGGCTGCTGCATGAGTCTACGCATCTTCCGAATATCCAATATTTTTTCATGGAGCGTAGCCATTCTCTTTGGCTCACTTCTGTTCTGGGTAAGTCAATCCGTTCAGCGCGCCGAAGAAGAATTGCGCTACCTCAATCACAAAGTGAATTTGGAGCTCGAAGCCATTCGCGTTCTGGAGGCGGAGTGGGATTATTTGAATTCCCCTATGCGCCTTGAAAAGTTAGCGACCGAGCATATTCCTGCGCAACCTGTTACGGCTGATCAGGTGATGGAAGATATATCTGCAATTCCTCAGCCGCCTGTTGCGCCGCTTATCCCGCCTGTTAAACCCATCCCTGTGTCTTTATCCGCGCCCGCGGAGGATGTTGCCGAAACATCTGAGCCTCAAGACAACATCATCCAAAATTCTGACCGCAATAAATTCAACGCTCTTTTAGAAAACTTAAATGACGAAGGAGGGTTTTAATTTGAAGCCGTTTCGTCAAAAAGCATTTCAGATGAGAGGTGAACGAGGTTCCGCACTTGATCAGGCGCGTGGCCGTTTGGTTGTTGTGAGTGCGGTTTTTGTCATTTCTTACATTGTTGTGGCCGCGCGCGTTGTCGATTTGTCGCTTATTCAGGGTGCGTTTCAAAGCACGCAGGTTGCCGAATATATTGATCGGGATGCTCGGACAGAAAGTGTTCGCCGTTCCGATATTGTCGACCGCAACGGTGTTTTGTTGGCGCGTTCATTGCGCACGGCCTCTTTATACGCTGACCCATCTCTCATTCAGGAGCATGAGAGTGTTGCCAAAAACCTGTCGCAAATTTTTCCGGATTTAAATTACGGACAAACGCTTCAAAAACTACAACGAGAAGGCCGCTTTGTCTGGCTGAAACGAAATCTGACACCTGAAGAACAGCAAAAGGTGTTGTATCTGGGTGAGCCCGGATTGGGGTTTAAGGACGAAGACCGTCGTATGTATCCGCAAGCCGAATTAACCTCTCATTTGGTCGGGTATTCATCGGTTGACGGGCAGGGAATTGCAGGTGTTGAAGCATCTTTTGATAAGGTCTTAGCATCTGAGAATGACTCTTTGGCTTTAACGCTCGACGTTCGCTTTCAGCATGCTTTGCGTCGTGAGTTACAAAATGCCGTTTCCAAATTCAAAGCCAAGGGTGCCGCAGGCATTATTAT
>JBCCLQ010000051.1:0-10112 GCA_039026795.1 Pseudomonadota bacterium | reverse complement strand
CTGCATATCGTCGTTTCCTTTTTGTTATCCCCAATGATGTAGGGATTCGCGCAAAGCCCGCAAGGGTTGGAGGGGCGTCCATCCACTATTTCCTGAAATGGGGATAACAAAAAGGAAACGACGATATGCAGCAGTACCATGACCTGATGAAACACGTCCTTGAGAACGGGACAGATAAAGAAGACCGCACGGGCACAGGCACCCGCTCTGTGTTTGGCTACCAGATGCGTTTTAATCTGGAAGACGGTTTCCCCATGGTTACGACCAAAAAACTGCATCTGAAATCCATTATTCACGAACTCATCTGGTTCCTCGCAGGCGATACCAATATCGGATATTTGAAAGAAAACGGTGTCCGCATCTGGGATGAATGGGCGGACGAGGACGGTGATCTGGGCCCCGTTTACGGCCATCAATGGCGCTCATGGCCGGGGAAGGCCCCGTCCGAAGCGGCGCAGCCGCGTGGACAAACGGGTTCGCTATGCGAACCTGAAAATGGTCACACCATCGACCAGATCTCGAACCTTGTACACCAGATCAAAACCAATCCGGACAGCCGCCGCTTGATTGTCTCGGCCTGGAATCCATCGGATATTCCGTCCATGGCCTTGCCGCCCTGTCACTGCCTGTTCCAATTCTATGTTGCGGACGGCAAACTGTCGTGTCAGCTCTACCAGCGTTCGGCCGATATCTTTTTGGGCGTGCCGTTTAACATCGCATCCTACTCGTTGCTGTGCATGATGATCGCACAAGTCTGCGGCCTGAAACCCGGTGACTTCGTACACACATTCGGTGATGCACACCTGTATTCCAACCACTTCGAACAAGCGGAATTGCAACTCACACGCGATCCTTACAAACTGCCCGACATGCACATCAACCCGCATGTTACCAATCTCTTTGATTTCAAATTCGAAGATTTTGAACTGGTCGGATACGAAGCGCATCCGCACATCAAGGCTGCTGTGTCTGTATGAGTGTAAAGCTCTCCCTCATTGTCGCTATGGCCGAAAATAATGTCATCGGCATCAACAATGAAATCCCGTGGTACATCCCCGATGATTTGAAATATTTCAAATCCGTAACCATGGGCAAACCCTGCGTCATGGGTCGCAAAACCTTTGACAGCATCATTGCAAAACTCGGCAAACCGTTACCGGGAAGACAATCCATTGTGATCTCCCGCTCCAACTTCGAACATGATGAAGCCATCGGCGCGCTAAGTATTGAAGACGCGATTGATAAGGCGAAAGTGGAAGCAGACAAGCAAGGCGTTAACGAAGTGATGGTCATTGGCGGGGCACAGATTTACGAACAAACGCTACCAAACGCCGACCGGCTGTATCTCACAAAAGTGCATCAGAAATACGATGGTGATGCGTTCTTTCCTGCATTCGATGAAAAGGACTGGGAAACCTCCATGTGGGACGATCACGGAGACTACAGCTTCCTAACCCTTGAGCGGTAGTGCGGCGGCGATGTGTTTAAAAATATCCTGAGCAGTTGGTTGTCCGGAATCCGCAGCTTTTCGAATATCAATATTCAGCGGAATCTCTCCCAAAAACGGAACATTAAGCGCTTTTGCTTCGTCCTTCGCACCTCCATGACCGAAAATATGTTCTTCATGTCCACAAGACGGGCAAATATAGAGACTCATATTCTCTATCAATCCAAGGATCGGAACATTGACCTTCTCAAACATCGCAACAGCTTTCTTGGCATCGATCAGCGCCAAATCCTGTGGTGTGGAGACAATCACAGCTCCGCTCACAGGAACCTTCTGCGCCAAGGTCAGCTGCGCATCGCCTGTTCCTGGTGGCATATCAATTACCAACACATCCAACGGCTCATCGTCCGTTCCCCAAGCAACATCGCGGAGCATCTGGTAAACAGCGGTCTGAACCATCGGTCCGCGCCAAATCATCGGTGCATCCTGATCGGTCAGGAAACCAATCGACATCACTTTCATTCCATGCGCTTCGTGCGGAACTATTCTATTCTCACCATCAAAATCGGGTTTCTCATGCGGCAAACCGGACAATAAGGGCACAGACGGTCCGTATATATCCGCATCCATCAATCCAACGCTTTTTCCGGCTTTCGCCAATGCATAAGCCAAATTATAAGCAACAGTGGATTTCCCAACACCTCCTTTGCCGGACGCAACAGCGATGATGTTCTTAATTGGCAATGTCAAAGGTGGGTTTTTGTTCATGCCGTGAGGATCAGGTGCAGAGTCAGTCGCTTTTTCGGCTGTTAAAATAGCTGTCGCTTTTTCCACTTTAGGAAGATTGGCAACAACAATTTCAGCTTTTTGTCGCAAAGGCTCCATTTCCGACCCGCGCGTTGGATCAACTTTAATCATGAACAGAACGTCTGAGCCATTCACCTGAACACCTGAAATCATGCCGGATTGCACAATATTCTGACCATTGCTGTCATCAACAACGCTCTCAAGCGCTTTCATTATGTCTTTCTCTTGAATTCTATTCACTTTGAACCCATTTAAAGTGGACTTATCAATTAAAAGCGATATGGTATGAAAATCGTATCAATGCAAGGAAAAAGCAAAAGGAAGACGAAAGCCAATGCCTTGGGAAAATGACAACAATGACAATAATCCATGGGGTCGTAGACCGGGAAGGCGCGGCGGATCTGGCGGCGGAAACGGGCAGGAACCCGATCTGGATGAAATGCTACGCAAAGCTCAAGACAATTTGAAAGACGTTTTGCCTGGCAATTTAGGCGGTGGAAAATTTGTGGGCTTAGCTGCTTTAGCTGTTTTGACACTCTGGCTTGCCAGCGGGTTCTACATTAATGAAACATTCGAACACGCCGTTATTCAACGCTTTGGAGAATGGGATCGAACCCAAACCGAACCGGGTCTTGGCTATGCCCTTCCAATGCCGATTGAAAAAGTCACCAAGGTCAATGTCGACCAACAACGCAGCATGACCATCGGTTATGTACAAAGTGGTTCCAGAAACGGTGCTCAATTGCGTGATATTCCAGAAGAAAGCCTGATGCTGACGACACGTAAAAATATTGTCGATCTGGATTTTGAAATCCAATGGAACATTAAATCAGCAGAAGATTACTTGTTCGAAATCCTAAATCAGGAAAACACAATTAAAAAAGTGGCGGAAAGTGCCATGCGTGAAGTTGTCGGACAGAACTTAATGTTCTCCGTTCTGTCTTCCCAACGTGAAAAGATTGCCAGTGATGTGCGCCAGATCATTCAGGAAAATTTGGATGAATATCAATCTGGTGTGAACATTCAGCAGGTCTTGATCAGACAAGCGGAAGTGCACCCAGATGTTCAGTCCGCTTTCCAAGATGTTCAATCTGCCAATCAGGATGCAGAAGATATTCAAAACCGAGCAGAAGCCTATCGTGAAGACATCCTACCGCGCGCACGAGGGGAAGCATTACGCATGCTGCAGGAAGCCGAAGGTTACAAACAATCAACAGTCGCAAAAGCGACCGGTGACGCCGAACGCTTTAACGCGGTATTAGCCGCGTACAGAAGTGGTGAAGATGTAACCAAGCAACGCATCTATCTTGAAACCATGGAAAATGTTTTAAGCAATGCCAACAAAATTATTTTGGATGATCAAGGTGGTAGCGGGGTCGTCCCTTACCTTCCTTTGAATGAATTAAACAGAAACAGAACAAGCCAGTAAGGATTAGTAAAAATGGATTTTAAACTCACAATTGGATTTATTATTCTTGGTGCAGCCCTGATTGGTTTGTCGCAATCTTTGTTTGTCGTTGATCAACGCGAGCAAGCCCTTGTTCTTCAATTGGGTACTCCGATCGGTGAACCGCGCGAACCAGGTCTTCATTTGAAAATTCCACTCATTCAAACAGTCGAGTTTTTTGATAAACGTGTTCTGTCCGTAGACCCTGAACCGGAACAAGTTGTAATCGCGAGTGAAGAGATTATTCGCGCACAAGAAGAAAAAACAGACGGCGAAGAAAGCGATAACCAAGAACAGCCTGAAGAAGAACCGATGATTGAAGAAGTCAGCGCCGAGCCCATCGTGGTGGATACCTTTGCCCGCTACCGCATTGTAGATGCATTGGAGTTCAGAAATACGTTACGCACGATCACAGCTGCAAATCGTCGTTTGGAGACAATATTAAACGATGCGACACGAAGTGTTCTGGGTACAAAGACCCTGGATCAATTGCTATCGACCCAACGCGGCAGAATCATGCTGGATATCAAAAATCGTGTGAACCGCGTTACTAAAGCGAATGGTTTTGGTATTGAGATTGTTGATGTGCGTATTGTGCGCGCGGACTTAACACCTGCATTGCGCACATCCACAGTTCGTAGAATGATTTCCGAACTCAGCGAGCGTGCAACAGAAACACGGGCGAAAGGGGAAGAGCGCGCGAAGGAAATTCGAGCGACAGCTGAAAAAGAGCGCACGGTTCTCTTGGCAGAAGCCGAACGTGATGCGCAAATCCTGCGTGGAGAAGGCGATGAAGAAGCGATTAAAATTTACGCTGAAGCTTTTAACAAGGATAAGGAATTCTATGGTTTCATGAGATCCATGGAAGCCTATGGCAACACATTGGCTAACCCTGAAACACAATTGATCCTGTCACCGGACAGTGATTTCTTCCGCTTTTTTGATGATCGCCGTGGTCAGTAAACTTATCAAACCTTAATAAGAGGTAGAGAAATGATGAAAATCATACAGAGCATTGCCTTTGCAGGCTTTTTAATTTTGATGCCGATTACTGTTCAGGCGCAAGGTCCCGAACACCAAAACCCACCGGGCAGTTTCGCTGATCTATCAACACAACTTTTGCCATCTGTTGTGAATATTTCTTCGACGCAAAAAATTGAAGACCCCGAAGATTTCCCGGATATGCCACAATTCCCAGAAGGATCACCGTTCGAAGATTTTTTTGAAGAATTTATGGATAAGCGCGGACGTGGCATGCCGTCTACGCCCCCTGCTTCACTTGGCTCGGGCTTTGTAATCGATGCAGAGCAAGGTTATATCGTCACAAACAATCATGTAATCCGTGATGCAGAAGAAGTGCGTGTCACATTACATGACGACACAACAATCGAAGCGGAAGTGATTGGAAAAGACGAAAAAACCGACCTAGCTGTTTTGAAGGTTGATCCAAAAGAGCATCCTTTAACAGCCGTAACATTCGGCGATAGTGATGTGATGCGTGTGGGTGATTGGATTTTAGCGATCGGCAACCCGTTTGGTTTGGGGGGCACTGTGACTGCCGGCATTATTTCCGCACAACAACGCGATATCAACGCAGGCCCTTATGACGATTTTATTCAAACGGATGCATCCATTAACCGTGGAAACTCCGGCGGACCGATGTTTGATTTGAACGGTACAGTTATTGGCGTAAATACTGCTATCTTCTCACCGTCAGGTGGCTCTGTCGGTATTGGATTTGCAATTCCTGCAAATCTCGCAAAACCTGTTATCAACCAGCTGATTGAATTTGGAAAGACACGTCGTGGCTGGATGGGCGTTCGTATTCAAACAGTCACAGATGAAATCGCCGAAAGCCTGGGATTAGATAAACCGCGTGGCGCACTGGTTGCCAGCATCACTGAAGGAGGCCCGGCCGAAAAAGCAAAATTGAATCCGGGTGACATTATTTTAGAATTTGACGGGAAGCCCATTCCTGAGATGCGTGATTTACCGCGTGTTGTAGCAGAAACACCAATTGATAAGGAAGTGACCCTGAAATACTGGCGCGATGGTAAAGAGCGCAAAAGCAAAGTCAAAGTCGGCGAACTTGAAAAAGCGGAAGAAGATGGCTTGCTCGCTTCGGGGCCAAAATCGGAAGCGCGCAAGGGAACAGCTATTGAAAGCGTGGGCATGGAAGTCGGTGCACTCACAGACGAAGATCGTGAAACCTATGGCGTACCGCGTGATGTTGATGGCGCACTCATTACAAAAGTGGAAACAGATTCCGAAGCCTTCGATAAAGAACTGATGGAAGGCGATGTAATTGTTGAAATCAATCAAAAAGCCGTACAGACGCCACAGGACGTTTCTGAAATATTCCGCAAAGCCGAAAAAGCTGGGCGCAAGTCCGTGTTACTTCTGATTAACCGTGAAGGGGATGTGCAGTTCATCGCCCTTAAATTAGAATAGGTTTTGAGCGAACAACACACAATTTATGTTATAGGAGGGCCGACTGCCTCAGGTAAATCGGCTCATGCTTTAGAGCTCGCAGCAAAACATAATGGTGTCATCATCAATGCCGACTCCATGCAGATTTATGATGGTCTACCGATCCTTACCGCTCAACCACCGGCAGAGGATAAAGTCCGGGCGCCGCATGAACTTTACGGACATCTACATCCAAACGAGGCTTGTTCCGCTGGAAACTGGCGTGAAATGGTGGAGCCGCTCATTCATGATATTTTAGAAGCGGGGCAAGCACCTATCATTTGCGGCGGTTCGGGGCTGTATATCAAAGCGCTGATGGAAGGCTTGTCCCCTATTCCGGATATTCCAGACGATATACGCAATAACGTTGTTCAGAGATATGAAGAATTAGGCGCTGAAGATTTTTATGCCGAACTTATGGAGCGCGATCCCGTTATGGCTAAACGTTTTCATGTCAATCACAAGGCACGGATTGTCCGTGCCATGGAAGTTCTGGAGGCCACAGGCCGTTCCTTAGCAGACTGGCAAAAAGAACCGCTCAACGGCCCGCCCGAGGATTGGGTATTCGATGTATCGCTCATTATTCCGGAACGTGAAAAACTGTATCAAAGGTGCAATGACCGCTTTCATGTGATGTTAGAACAAGGCGCATTGGATGAATTGCGCGCTTTTGATCAGGAAATAAAAGACGGCAAAATTCAGGAGACTTCTTTACTCACCCATGCGTTAGGCGCTGAGCCCTTACGCAAGTATTTGCATGGAAAACGCTCACTCGACGATGCCATCACAGACAGTCAAAATGAAACCCGCCGCTATGCCAAGCGACAAGTCACATGGTTTAAACATCAAATTAAACCGAATAAAAATATTGCAAAAATCGAAACCATCACGTAAAGATACATTTATGAATACAGTTTCAAATATTTTGGTACTTGTCGTGAACGTGGTGGTGCTCCTATCAAGTGGGACGCGCTAACGATCGCTTGTACTTAAAAAGTTTGATCAAAGCAGCGTCCCAAGATAACGGGGCGCTTTTTTTATGCATGAAAGGCAGAGCTGATATGCAAAATAAGACCGAAAACTATAATATTATTTCGTTTTTTGGAATTTTGTTACATTTTTGTGGCAATGCAATAAATTTTATGTCTATAATGAAAATATATAGCGAAGAATTTTATGGTTCAAAGTCTGCAATTTCGGGAAATGCGGGCAATCGCAACCTCCAATATGTTATAAAGCCCTGCAGGATGGACATTCCCGCGGGCTTTATTTTTGAACCAATTTTCGTTACAACCAGAGCGCGGTAGGACGCAGGTAAGGATAAGAGCAATGAACGACACAAAAACCAAAGAAAAAGCCAAGAAGGCTAACCCCAAAATCCAGAAAATGACGGGTGCGGAAATCGTCATTCAATCTCTGATTGAGCAGGGTGTGGAAGTGATTTTCGGATATCCGGGCGGCGCCGTTTTGCCGATTTATGACGCGTTGTTCAAACAAGATAAAATCAAGCACGTTCTGGTCCGTCACGAGCAAGGTGCCGTTCATGCAGCAGAAGGTTATGCGCGCTCAACCGGAAAGCCCGGTGTTGTTTTAGTGACATCCGGCCCGGGTGCAACCAACGCTGTAACAGGTTTAACCGATGCGATGATGGATTCCGTTCCTGTTGTATGTATCACCGGACAGGTTCCGACATTTTTGATTGGGACCGACGCGTTCCAGGAAGCGGATACAACAGGTATCACGCGACATTGTACGAAGCATAACTATTTGGTGAAGGATGCGAATGATCTGGCTGATGTCATGCATGAAGCCTTTCATGTGTCGATGACCGGTCGCCCTGGCCCCGTTGTGATTGACTTACCGAAAGATATTCAATTCGCAGAAGGCACGTATAAAACCCGTGATCAGGCTGCACTACATATGTATCAGCCACAAGTAAAACCAGATATGAACAAAATCGAAGCAGCGGTAGAGATGATCGCGAACGCAAAAAAGCCGATTTTTTACACCGGCGGCGGTTTGATCAATGCAGGCCCTGCAGCTTGTAAAAAGCTGACTGAATTTGTTCAAATGTTGGGCTACCCGATTACATCCACTTTGATGGGCTTGGGCTGTTACCCGATGACGGACAAACAACATCTGGGCATGTTGGGTATGCATGGCACTTACGAGGCCAACTGGTCGATGCATGATTGCGATGTCATGATCAATATCGGCGCACGATTTGATGACCGTGTCACAGGGGCGCTGGATAAGTTTTCTCCCGGCTCTAAAAAGATCCATGTTGATATTGACCCCTCCTCCATCAACAAAAACGTAATGGTTGATTTGGGTATTATTTCAGATGCCGGATTGGCTGTTGAAGCGATGATGGACGTCTGGAAACGCAAGAAGTATAAAGTTGATGACAGTGCTTTGCGATCCTGGTGGGGAGAGATCGAAGAATGGCGCGATGTAAAATGCCTGACATATAAAAACAGTGATGCAATCATTAAACCGCAGTATGCACTGGAACGTTTGCAGCATTTCCTGGATCAGGACAAACGTGATCACTTTATCACCACAGAGGTTGGCCAGCACCAAATGTGGGCAGCTCAGTTCCTGCCGTTCGATAAACCAAACCGTTGGATGACTTCTGGTGGACTGGGCACCATGGGTTACGGCTTGCCGGCTGCGATCGGTACACAATTGGGTAATCCTGATGGGCTGGTTATCGATGTCGCTGGTGAAGCATCGATTTTAATGAATATTCAGGAAATGAGTACGGCTGTTCAATACCGTCTGCCGGTTAAAATCTTTATTCTGAACAACCAATGGATGGGTATGGTCCGCCAGTGGCAGGAATTGTTGCACGGTGAGCGTTATTCCGAAAGTTACACTGATTCCTTGCCTGACTTTGTGAAACTGGCCGAAGCCTATGGTGGCATTGGTCTGCGCGCACAAACACCGGGTGAGCTGGATGATGTTATTCAGGAAATGATGCATACAGACCGCGTGACAATCGTTGATGTCTGCGTGGATCAGAAAGAAAATTGCTTCCCGATGATCCCATCCGGTAAAGGTCACAATGAAATGATCCTCGCCGCCGATGCAGAACAGTTCGATAAAAAACTTGTTTAAGAAAACTTACAAGTCGCTTTATCGCTCATAACAGAAATAGTGGCCTTCCTCGCATCTGTTAGAAACGTAAAGTCATGTTCAAAAGCATAAAACTCTTTTGGAACCCTGGCCAATGCTAACGAATGATATAAAATTAGGCCCATATCTAGAGTAACAAGCTTCTCTCTTACTAATCTTGGTATATCAGTTAGTGGTGCGGCATGAACGATTTCTTCAGCCCCAACTTTTGCCGCACGTGCCCAAGATCGACAGCCCGGCATATCCATTGGACCTCCATGAATATCAGATTCTGGGGTTCGGTCAGTTCCGGTTTCAAGAACAATCGGCAGCCTACTTATATTAAAAAAGCGACATAAAACTGTATCTGGCTTTTGTGATTGCTTTCGAAGGCCCTGATTTAGAAAATCTAAAAGTGCTTCTGGGTCTTCAAATGTCGGGAGGAAATAATGCGGAAATGAGACTGCTGCATGCAAAAAATCCTTCTGAGCCGCTTCTCGCAATTTTTGAAACTCGGCTATACAAGCTAATTGTGCTTGTTGGGCATCTTTAAAGAGATTTTGCATCTCCATGCAAAATCCTTAGAAGATAGATAAATTTATGTCAAATAAAATTGTTAGGGAATTGGCTCGCCGAATAATTTTTGCAAGACAATCAATGCGTTACGGTTAAAACGGTCATAAGCATTGCGTGCAGTCCCAAAAACACCGACAGCATGTCTTTGGGCCTCTGCTTCGATTGTTCCGGATTTGTTGGATCGTGGAAATGGGGTGCGTGGAATAGGCTGGTCTAAAAAAGCGCAGATATCTCTCCATTCACGACCAT
>JBCCLQ010000050.1:0-10236 GCA_039026795.1 Pseudomonadota bacterium | reverse complement strand
GTTTGCTTAATCTTAGTTCTAGCAAAAGTGCAAATCAACGTGTTTTAGTCAATGAAACACATACAGGCTTTTGACACCCTCTCCGTCAACTTGTGGTGTAGACGGAAGCAAATGCGATGGTAACAATGCGCCACGCCAGCGACGGGGTCTAAATGCGCTTATCGGTGTGAGTGCGAGAACATTTGCCGAGAGCGGAAGAATTGGGCCACCGGCAGAAAAATTATAAGCCGTACTGCCTGCTGGTGTTGAAATCATCACGCCATCACAAACCAATTCATCAATTCGAGTTTCATCTTCAACGTGAATTTTTAATTTTGCCGCCTGACGTGTTTGCCGGATTAGAGATACTTCATTAAACGCAATGGCTTCATGGGTTTTACCGTCACTATCAGTCGCCTTCATGCGCAAAGGATGAATATCGACTTTATGTGCGTTATTGATCGTATTAATTAGATCGTTTGATGAAGAGGGGTTCAAAAGAAAACCGACTGAGCCACAATTGATTCCGTAGACGGGTTTTTCGAGAGCATATGTTTTGTGCAAAGTCTCTAACATTGTACCGTCACCACCAATGACAACGATGGCTTCGCTATCTTCTGGCTTACAGTTGCCGTAGCGCTTTTCAACTTCTAGAGATACAGCGCAAGCTTCATCTGTTTGTGCGGATACAAAGGCAATTTTCATTTTGATTCCAATCTATGCCGCCGCTGCCCAGTTTTCTGGGTCATTTAAAAATGCTTCGAGTGAGGTCAGGGTTTCGGTGTCGAAGTAGTTTTCAGCTTTAGCGACATCCAAAATAGCCCACCAGTTCGTGAGTGCGTGCGCGGTAATTCCCATGTCCGCAACATTTTCTTTGCTGAGTTCATAAATATCGTAAGAAAAAATCACGAAGCTGTGATCAATATTCAGGTTTGCTTGACGAAGTGCATCAACGAATACTTTTTGAGAACTTCCGACTGTCATAAGATCTTCTATTAAAATAACATTCTTATTCTCTTCGCTTACGTGTCCTTCGATCTGAGCCATACGACCATGACCTTTGGGTTTTTTGCGTACATAAATCATAGGGAGATTGAGGCGTTCAGCAATGAATGCTGCGTAAGGTATGCCTGCCGTTTCCCCCCCTGCGAGGTAATCAAAATTAAATGATTTCAGTTTTTCAGCTGCAAAATCCATCAAAATACAGCGCTCTTCAGGAAAGGAAATGATTCGGCGCATGTCGACATAAACAGGGCCGGTTTTTCCTGAAACATATTGAAAGGGTTCTTTTGTGTTAATTAGAACCGATTTTGTATCCAGCAAAATTTTGGCAGTTTTGTAGGCGACATCTTTGTCCATTTTTATATCCTTTACTGGCTAACCCAAATTATACGAGCCATCCATGATACTTCGTTTGCATCGAACGAACGTGTTTCAAAATCTTCGTTCAAGGATTTTAAATCCACGCGGGATGATGTTTGTTTTTGTAATTCTTTTGCCATCACTTCGCCGCCATCTGTTTTAATCACGATGCGGTCACCTTTGCGAATGGAGGCGTTTGGTGAAACAACTAAAATATCTCCATTGCGATAGAGAGGTTCCATAGAATTTCCACTCACTTTCAAGGCATATGTGCCTTCATCATTCTTGCCGTTATAGTCAGGAAACTGCACTTCATCCCAGGCATCACCAGCCGGATAACCGTCAGAGTCGAAAAAGCCTTTATTGCCAGCCTTTGCAAAACCGATGATTGGAATATACTTAGGCATAGATAATTCGTTATTTTGTTCAGGATCATCCATCAGGGATAAAAAATCCGACATTGTGGCGCCTGTGGCCGCCAAGACACGCGCTAAACTTTCCGTTGATGGCCAGCGGGGCTTACCATCAGAGCTTATGCGTTTGCTTTTGTTAAAAGAGGTTGGGTCCAAGCCTGCTTGTTTTGCCAATCCTGACGGGGAGTAGCCAAAGGACTGTGCAAGCCGATCCAGAGCATTCCAGATCTGATCGTGCATAATGCCGTGATTTTCTGATGTGCTTTTATTCATAGGATAAAAATCCCCTTCCTATGCGCGCATGTAAATAAGAAAATATTCCTATTTTTCTTGACTCTTTGTTTTTGTTGAGTCATATATAAGAACATATAGTGAACAAAAGCGTTTGGCGCAATGCCAAAACGCATAAAAAAGAAAGACATTAGAATATGCCCGCCAAAGACCAATACACCCCCACGACTCAATCCCTTCAAAACACAGTGCCTTTTGATACGGTTGAAGAGGCGTGGTTCTGGTTTATCGACGCGCAGGCCGCAAAGAATGATGGAGCAAGGTTTGTAGCGGGGGCGGGACTGGTTTCGCGCCCTTGTGAACCGCTTGATATCATGAAGGTCCTGGATCGGCTGCATCGTCAACGCAGGTTGTTAATGGACCATTTGCTCGTCTTGCGGCATTACGGCAAGCGTGGCTTATGTCCTGATCCACGACGCGTGAAGGAACTGCGTGCACATAAATTGTGGAAAGAAGCGTTAGAGCGCATCGAGCCGATTTTAGTGCGCAAAGGAATCGTCACATCAAAAAAGCCCTTGATGGATAGCCCGAATAGATTCTGGGCGCATGAGGCTGTTGTCTACGAAAGTGAGGCACGCCTGTGAGTGCCCTTTCAAATAATGCAACACAACATAAAGCCTGGGTGATGTTCAGCGGGAAAACCGACTTACGTTGGCTGAATGTTTTGAAACCCGGTTTTCGGCATTGCTATGTCTTGCTCAATGACGGACAAAGATGGATATCTTACGATCCTTTATCACCGCATACGGAGATTATCGCGCATCATCATATTCCGGCAGAGTTCGATTTACCGAGTTGGTTAAAACAGCGTGGTCAGATTTCCGTTTTTGCAAACATACAGTGGGATTTAAAAAAGCCTGCACCCGTAATGTTTTTTACATGCGTGGAAGCCGTGAAGCGTGTTTTAGGGCTTCATCAGTTTTTCATTTTTACACCGTGGCAGCTCTATCGCCACCTTACACACAAACATTCAGACCGAGGAGAATTTATATGGGATCATTGAGTTCAAGGCCATATGTGCCGTCTCAGCCGCAGATTGTTTACGTTCCTGCACCTTCGCAGCCGGCAACAATTGAACAAACGCAAAATGAAGAAGCTGCGCCAAGTGATGAAGAGCTGGCGAGCGAAGTACGTCAGGAAAATTTATTGCGTCGCAGTCGCGGGCGTTTCGGAACAATTTTAAGTGGTTTTCGTGGTGTGTTTACCGATCAGGGGAACACCGATGGCCGCAAAACACTTTTAGGAGAGTAGTTTATGGATATTATTCCTTTTAATACTAATACACCCAATCAAGATAGCACCGAGTTGCAAGTTATATTGGATCGTTTCGAGCTGGCTAAGTCTCGCCGCAGTAATTGGGATAGCTTGTGGCAGGATTGTTACGATTACGCGTTGCCGCAACGCGGTAACTTCACACGTTCCATGATTGCAGGTGAACGGCGTACTGAGAATTTGTATGACGGTACAGCCATGGACGCAGTGGATCAATTGGCGGCTAGCTTGCTTGGAAACTTAACACCGTCATGGACGCAATGGTTTGGCTTTAAACCCGGTCCTGATTTATCGGCAGAAGAATCTGAAGCGCTGGCTCCGGTTTTAGAAGACACGGCCAGAAAGATTCAGGCGCATTTAGATCGTTCAAACTTTAGCGTTGAAATGCACCAATGTTATTTAGACTTGGTAGTTGGTGGAACTGCTTCACTATATTTCGAAGAAACTGAGCCTGGAAATCTATCGGCATTTAAATTCACTTCCGTTCCTTTATCGGAAATTGTTCTGGAAGAGGGTGAAAGTGGTTTTCTCGATGGATCATTCCGAAATCTTTCGCTGACACTCGCTCAACTACGTGAACGTTATCCGTTCGCAGAGATGCCGATGGAAATTTTACGCGATGGTGAAAAGGATCCGCAGGCACGCTTCAAATTACTGGAAAGTATTTTGCCAGAAGAGGGGGCCTATAATTTCAAAGCGATACTGACCGATTTATCACAACCAGTTTTATTGGCAGGCGGACGCTTCGCAGGAACGCCTGCGATTAACTTCCGCTGGACCAAATCACCCGGGGAAATTTACGGGCGCTCTCCAGTCATGAAGGCCCTGCCTGATATCAAGACGGCGAACAAGGTTGTAGAACTTATCCTCAAGAACGCATCAATAGCTGTAACGGGTATTTGGCAGGCGGACGATGACGGTGTTTTAAACCCAGCCAATATAGATCTGGTTCCCGGCAGTATCATTCCGAAGGCTGTTGGTTCGGAAGGATTGAAGCCGCTTGACATGCCTGGACGTTTTGATGTCTCGCAACTTGTGCTGGAAAGTTTGCAGTCTCGTATTCGTCATGCATTGTTGACAGACAAACTTGGACAAATTGGTGGTCAACGTATGACCGCAACAGAAGTTTTGGAACGTTCATCAGAGATGGCTCTGTTATTAGGGGCAACATATGGTAGGTTACAATCAGAATTGCTGACCCCGATTGTTCAACGTGCGTTTTCAATTTTACGCAGGCGTGGAGAAATTCCTGATATTGCATTGGATGGTCGCTATGTAGCACTGGATTATCGATCACCACTCGCACGTGCGCAAGCACAGCGCAGTGTTCAAAACACACTCACATGGATTAACGCAGTAATCGGTATGGGGCCGGAAGCAGCTGGTGCAGTCAACTTGCCGCGTGCGACAAGGCATTTGGGTGAAGCGCTCGGTGTTCCGAGTGATCTGATCCGTAACGCATTGCCGCCGATGTCTATAACAAATGAGGAGGTTGCAAATGTTTCCAATGCGCAAAACAACACTGAGTAGCAGTCAAAAAGACATGGTCTATGGCGTTACGGTTTCAAAGCTTGAGCAGCGCGATATGGAGAAGGTTTTTGCCAGAGTGTTCTCATCAGACGATGGAAAAAAGGCGCTTGCCTATTTGCAAATGATTACATTCCAGCGCGCTTTAAACGGCAACGCACCAGACGAGCAGCTGCGATACATGGAAGGTCAACGATCATTGGTCGCTACGATTTTACGACTGATAGATCGCGGGCGAAACGGTTAACACATGACAAGCATTTAAGGAGAAAACGAAATGCAAGTAGATAATCTTTTAGACAATGAAATTCCTGAAAAGTTCAAGGATTCTGAAACCGGTGAAATCCGAATGGATAGCTTTGTAAAATCTTACAAAGAGTTGGAGCGCCAGTTTTCACAAAAACCACCCATGCCAAAGTCGGCAGATGAGTATTGCGTGAATTGTGATCATGGTCTTTTCAGTGAAGATAAAGAGCTAAACCAGCGCCTTTTTGAAAAAGGTTTTACACAGGAACAGGTTCAAGAAGTTTATGATCTGGCTGCTGAAAAAATGGTCCCGCTGGTCATGGAAATGGCAGCAGACTTTAATGCAGATCGTGAAGTTGAAAAACTGATTGAACATTTTGGTGGGGCCGAGAAGTGGAAAGAAGTTTCAAGGCAACTTTTGGCCTTCGGTCAAAAGAATTTACCGGCAGATGTGCTAGATACCCTAGCCAGTTCTTACGAAGGCGTGCTCGCACTTTATCGTATGATGAAAGGTGAAGAGCCTGGCCTTAGTGTGTCTTCAGGTATTAGTGCCGATAAGGGTACGGAGATGGACTTACAATCTATGATGCGTGATCCGAAATACTGGCGCGATCGTGATCCGTCCTTTGTTGCGAAAGTCACAGAAGGCTTTCAAAAACTCTACGGTAACAAATAAAAATAAAGCCCCGTTATTGGGGCTTTTTTCATTTTATGTTTTAGGCACCTAATTAAGCCATTTGGCTTTCGGCGAACTCACGCGTCACAGCATCATCAATAACCTGTTTAAAGCCACGAACGGCTTTATCGGTTAACGGGCCAAATTGCACAGCGAATTTGTTGTTGTTCTTGCGAACGATACGACCGTCTTGTTCGACTTCCAGAACACGGTCATCAAGTTTGAACTTCATAATCATGTTGAGTGTTTGATCAACACCAAATGTTTTATCATCACCGTTCAATAAAACACCGCCTTCGCTCCAGTTCTCAACGCCAAAGGATTTGCCGTCAATTGTTGCGATTGCGCTTTCAGATGATCTGCGCGCATGTTTACGGCGTACGTCCTGATCATCGTTGCTTGGTGTAAAAGTCAGATTTTCAATCCATTTTTTAATCATTGTGTTTCCTGTTATTCCCGTTTGTATTTTTCGTCACACACATCACACTATCGATACGTAATGGCTTATATATTGTTTTTTCCCTAATATACAAGAGTTCGTTACTTTTTTCAAAATATACTTGACAATATAGGAATTTTGTCCTATAAATATACTTATCAACGCCCGAAATGCATATTTCGTGACTTATTCGGGTCGTTTTTCCAAAAAGTTTCACAGAATTTCAGATAACTGCGACCCCAAGACGATTCGCTGCCTGATTGTCTGTTTTCCGGATTATGGGCCGCATCATGCGCCAACCCTGACAGGCCGGTTCAATCATACATTAACATATGAGGACTAAAACAATGGCTACATCAATAGACCAAGCCTTTATCAAGCAGTTCGAACGTGAAGTGCATGAGGCTTTTCAAAGGCAGGGTTCCAAGCTCCGGAATACTGTTCGTACAATTAATAATGTAAAAGGAGCATCAACAAACTTCCAGAAAGTTGGAAAAGGTACAGCATCAACCAAATCAACGCATGGCATGGTTCCGGTTATGAATTTGGACCACACCAATGTGGAATGCACGCTGCAAGATTTTTATGCCGGTGACTGGGTTGATCGTTTGGATGAATTGAAAATTAACATCGATGAGCGTCAAGTTATTGCGAGTGCCGGTGCGAATGCATTGGGTCGTAAAACGGATGAATTGATCTTGAATGCCCTTGCAGGTGCAAGCACGAATGAAATTGCCGATGCGAATACCGGTTTGACCAAAAGCAAAATTCTGGAAGCATTCGAAACTTTCGGTGATTTGGATGTTCCGGATGATGGGCAGCGTTTTGCTGTTATTGGCTGGAAGCAATGGAGTGAACTTCTGACTATTGATGAATTCGTGAACGCGGATTATATCGGTCAAAGTGATCTGCCATATAGTTCCGTCACACAGGCTAAAATGTGGTTGGGAACAATCTGGATACCACATTCCGGTCTTCCTATTGACGGCGATGATATTCGTTCTTGCTATTGGTATCACCGCACAGCAGTTGGTCATGCATCCGGATCGGACGTTCAAACAGATATCAGTTGGCATGGAGACCGAGCGGCGCATTTTGTGAACAACATGATGAGCCAAGGTACATCTTTGATTGATGAAACCGGTGTTATCACATTGTTCTGTGATGAAACACCTGATGCTTAAACCCGCTAACATAAATTAAGGAGAATTATCATGGCTTATTCAGCAGCAGATCTTAGTGTGTTGGCGTACGCCAATAACTTTACGCTATGGCATTATAAAACGGTCGATGCAGACGTTACAACGGCCGGCTATTTTAATGGCGCAGCGGATATGATGAATGTGAATGATCTGATCATCGCCAATGTTGATACAGACGGCAGCCCTGCAACAGTATTCTACATTGTAACTGCCGTGTCATCAGGCAACGTAACAGTTGCAGCTTTTACGGCTTAACTATTTGACAGTCCTTTTATCGCACTTAGGCTCGAGCATTTTCGTCCCTCCCTTCGTACGGCTCGCTTAAGTCTGTGTGGACTGTCTCTTCTGCCCGCGGCAGATCACTCCCTCTCCATTTTCATGGAGGGGGAGTTTTTAAATTTTATGGAGATTCTAATGCTAAGAAGAGAACCCGAAGATGAACGGCAAAAACAAAGGGCGTGTTATGATTTAAGAGATCGTATCGAAACTAAAATCGGACAAATCGAGTTGCTCGAAGATGAAATAAGAATCCTGGAATCTGAAATTCCTCAATTAGAAAATGAAATTGAAGAAGCCAGAGATGACTTTAGAGAGATTGCGGCAGAATTCGGTCCAACGCAAGTTCCATTTTTAGCTTCAAGTAGGGTAGGAAATACTCTCACTCTTTTGGAGTTTGGCACAAGGCAGTATGATACTCCTGAAGCAAGGGACGTTGAAAGTGCTCTCGTTGAGTATCAAACAATTGAATCGCGAAATAATTCCAGAATATCAGATATAGAAAGTGATATTCGCCGAGCAAACCCTGAAATTCGGAGAATTCAATTCGAAAAAGAAGATTTGGTCGGAAAATTAAGACACAATGATTGTTTTTAAAATTATACTTTGTCTTTTAACTTCTCTCTTTTTATATACTCAGATAGAGCGTCATCAGGATTGGATTCAATGATTTTACGATAGAAATACTGAGCGATATCCCATCGGCCCACTGTCCAAAATTCGTAGATGTTATCACTGTAACTAAATAAAATACTTCTGTCGGTATCGCTACCATCGAAAATTTTATCCATAGTGCAAATGTCTGTTTTGAAATTCGTTTTATAATTGTGACGGTCTTTTTTGAGAAAAGTATCGATACTTAAGGAGTTAATAGGTTCTATCGACTCATCGCACACTAAAGATTCATAATTTTTGGAGACTGTAATGCCAAAAGTATTAGCATAGATAAAAATATGAGAAATTTTGACCCAAGCAACCAGACTTATCAATAATAGAAATATCCAATATTGATTTATAAATTTTGAAATCTTCATAACAAACATTTTATCTTCAAATCAGGAGAAAATACAATGGCTTTAACAGATATAGGGCTTTGTGCTCGCGCGCGTGTTCGTATCGGTGCAGCACCCATTACATCATTTGATGATGGGACAGCCGAAAGTGAAATCGCTGGGGTTTTATACCCAACAATTAGAGATGCATTGCTGTCTAGTTACCCTTGGACATTTGCGAGTGGCCAGTTGGAACTATCACAGTTGAGCACCGCTCCGGTCGCCGATTTTCAATATGCTTATCAATTACCCAATGATTATTTGCGCGCTGTGTCCTGTGGTTCAGGAGGAGCTGGGCGTGGTGTAGAATTTCGTATTGCGAGAGACGCTCTGCATACAGACTCTGAAAGTGTAACATTGAGTTATATTTTCAGGCCGGATGAAAGTGAGTTTCCACCATATTTCGATCAAGCTTTGATTGTACGTTTGGCCGCAGAGTTTTGTATTCCGGTGACTGAAAATACATCGCGTACTGAGACTTTATTCCGTTTGGCAGAGCAAGAGTTTGCACGAGCACGTCAAATTGACGCGCAGCAGGACACTCCCAATAAAATTGAAAACTTTACTTTGACAGATATCAGGGGTTAACCGTCGAACGCCTTACGTTCCAATGTAATACCCATAACGATATGATCAGGTTTGATATTCAGTGTTTTCTGACCACGTGCGGGAATAGGAATGCCGCTTCCCTGGCAGTAGAAAACCAGGGATAGCGCGAAGAACTTGCGATCAAATTGTTTGCGATGTGTTTCGCCTTTTTTGTCCTTAACGTGAAAATAGATGAACTCTTTTTCTTTTGGGTCATCATCATGTATTTCGATCTGTGTCAGCTCTCCGTCTGGTAAGGCTGTCAGGCCTTCTTTAACACAGCCAATGGACACAGCTTGCTGCACTTCTTCGAGGTTGAAATTAATAAAACGTTCTTCGTAAGGCATGATCTGTCGCTCTTTTGTATAAAATGAACCCAATAATAGAAGATATTAGCCCTGAATTGGTTAAAAGTTTCTTTCAAACTCAAAATTATAAACATTTCTTTATGCCGCTGAATGGCGGGATTTTTCGTATTTGGAGAATAAAATGACGCGTATCAGACAGGTGAAAACCAATTTCACAGCAGGCGAGGTATCACCGGAGCTTTTAGGAAGAGGAGACTTGAGAGCTTATGAAAACGGTGCTTCGGCTTTGCGGAATCTTTTTATTTTTCCGACAGGCGGTCTCACACGTAGCGCAGGTTTGCGATATATCGATACGGCTGCAGGTAATGGCAGGTTAATATCGTTCGAATTTAATACCGAACAGACATATTTATTGGCTCTCACGGCCAATCAAATCGATATTTATGCCGGAGATGCAAAAGTATCGACCCTTCTTTCGCCGTGGCCACTAAACGAAATTGATCAGGTTGTATGGACACAAAGTGCCGATACATTGCTTTTGGTTCATCCAAACTATCCGCCTAAAAAACTCATACGAAACGCAAGTGGGGTTTTTGAACTTCAGG
>JBCCLQ010000049.1:0-10903 GCA_039026795.1 Pseudomonadota bacterium | reverse complement strand
GTTGAATATATTCTGGGTACCAAAATTGAGATGCCCGATAAAACCGATCCTACCAGAACGCATACAATTACCCCTATTGTTGAACTACCAAGCGGAAGCGGTGCCATGGACATGCAAAACACAAAGTCACTTGCTATTTTATCGGTCGGTGCTCGTCTCACACGAAAATCTGATACGGAATGGGAATTGACTTTACCCGCGCTCAGCCAGCAATCTGTAAAAAACTGGGCGGACACGGCAGATGTATCGGCGTTTCACATGCGCCATCATCAATTTTTTAATACGTTGCCCGCAAATGGCAGCAAAAACCGAGATGCAGAGCGTACATTGGTTGCCTAAAGAATAAATTTGCGTAAATCGGCGTCTTCTGTGAGCTCAGAAACGTTCTCACGGACGTAGTCTGCCGTGATAACAATTTCCTCACCGCTGCGATCGGACGCGGTGTAAGAAATATCATCCAGTAATTTTTCCATGATGGTGAGTAAGCGACGTGCGCCGATATTTTCAACTGTCTCATTAACTTCGAATGATATGCGTGCAATCTCATCAATCGCATTATCATCAAATTTTAAATCTACTTTCTCTGTACCAATTAATGCTTTGTATTGTTTAATCAGGCAAGCATCTGTTTCTATCAAAATCTTTTTAAAATCCTCTTGTGTGAGCGCACGTAATGTTACACGGATCGGTAAACGGCCTTGTAATTCGGCCAATAAATCCGATGGTTTCGCGTAATGAAACGCACCGGATGCGATAAACAAAATATGATCGGTTTTAATGGGACCGTATTTTGTGGTGACGGTTGTCCCTTCAATCAGCGGAAGCAAGTCACGCTGCACCCCTTCGCGTGATACATCTCCGCCGCGTGCATCCCGGTTTGGCGCGATTTTGTCAATCTCATCTAAGAATACAATACCGTTCTGCTGCACCAATTCCATGGCTGTGGCTATAACCTTATCTTCATCTAACAGCTTGTCGGATTCTTCGGTGACCAGCACGTCGTATGATTCAGCAACGCTCATTTTCTTGCGTTTCTTTTTTTCCATGCCTTTGCCGAAAATATCGCCCATGGACACCATGCTCATGGATGCGCCCGGCATACCGGGAATATCAAACATTCCGCCCAACGGGTTTGCATTATCAACCACTTCGATTTCGATGTCTTTGTCGTTCAACTCCCCATTGCGCAGGCGTTCACGGAAAGAGTTACGTGTGGCTTCGCCTGCATCTTCCCCGACCAAAGCATCCAGCACACGGTCTTCGGCATAAATTTCGGCCTGCGCGGTCACGGTTTTGCGCATTTTATCGCGTGTCATGTGCATCGCGTTTTCGGTCAAATCGCGGATGATGGATTCAACGTCCTTACCGACATAGCCCACTTCGGTGAATTTGGTGGCTTCCACTTTCACAAATGGCGCTTGCGCCAGCTTGGCCAATCGGCGTGCAATTTCGGTTTTACCGACACCGGTCGGTCCAATCATCAGGATATTTTTCGGATACACCTCTTCCTGTAAATCCGGTTCAAGCTGCATACGGCGCCAGCGGTTGCGTAAGGCAATGGCGACTGCGCGCTTTGCATCGCTTTGACCGATAATAAAACGGTCTAGTTCATGCACGATTTCGCGCGGGGAAAAAGCGGGGATATCAATAGCGTCTGTCATGAGGATGAGATGTAAGGGGCTTGTGATCCGATTTCAAGCGCAAAGTCAGACTTTGTAGATATAAAGCTCTTTTTGGTTGGGGGCGAGTGTTTTGACGTCCAGGATTTGAGTCGGCTCAAAATCACCACCGAGCGGGAATCTATTTGCGGCAATCATAGCCCCTTGGGGCAGTTCTTTGCTTATTTTCTCGCGCAATTCCGGCATGGATGATCCCAGATGGAACAGGGTTATCGCATCGGCTTGGCTCAAATCGTAATCATAAAAACTGCCCTTCACATATTCGATATTCTCCAGCCCGGATACTTTTTTACCCGCAATCGCCTTGCCGTAAGCCACGGGATCGATTTCCAGTCCGATCACATGGCTGTTCGGGATGTTTTTGGCCATTTGACGCACAAATGCACCGTTCCCGCATCCCATATCAATGATGGTGTAGCGCGTTTTGCCTTTCTGGTCCGCGTCCTGTTTCAAGATTTCGATTATTTTTTTGCGGATGGCAGGGGCAGTGGTGATATTCGGCGTACCTTTATTCACGATCAGGATATACGCATACCACAACAAAATATATAAGCAGACCCAATGCAGAATTTCATTGATCAGGTCGATGGAAATCATAGTTTTTCAATGATGATTTTGTCGTTGGTGTAGACACAAATATCGCCTGCGATTTTTAAGGATTTTTGTGCAATCTCTTCGGCAGACAAATCATCACGGTCATACAATGCGCGTGCGGCGGCCAGCGCATAATTTCCACCGGATCCGATTCCAATGATTCCATCTTCGGGCTCTACCACATCACCTGTTCCGGACATAATCAGTGAAGTTTCTTTGTTGCAGACAGCCATCAACGCTTCCAGCCTACGCAAATACCGATCCGTGCGCCAATCCTTGGCCAGTTCCACGCATGCTCGTGTGAGCTGCCCAGGATGCGCTTCTAATTTCGCTTCTAGTCGTTCAAACAATGTGAACGCATCGGCGGTCGCGCCGGCAAACCCTGCGATAATATCGTTATCTTTACCAAGGCGGCGGACTTTGCGCGCGTTGGCTTTCAACACCGTGTCACCCATAGAGACTTGCCCGTCTCCGGCAACAACAACTTCATCATTTTTTCGAATGGCTACAACTGTGGTCATGGCTTAAGACATGCATTCTAACGTCCAAAAGGTCAAGAGTTAGTATTCAATATCCAGTTTATCAAAGGCTTCTTCAATCGGCACAAAGAAATTTAAACCGCCTAAAGAATCGCCGAATGAATTGCTAACACCTGCGGCTGATAAGCCAATAATATTCCCATTTGAATCCAATAAAGGTCCGCCTGAGTTCCCGCCATGGATACTCACATCGGCTTGCAGCAAGTTCATACGCGTTCCGAAAATTTCGTAATTCTTACGATGGGCACTAATGATTCCCTTTGTAACTGTATCGCTTAAACGCTTGCGGTGTTTGGGCGCCCCAATGGCGTAAACTTCTTCACCGACTTTCGGCCATGATTTCCGTACGGGCAGAGCAGTGACTTTCAAATCGCTTGGTATGTCATCTAACTTTATTAGGGCGACGTCCTGCACTTTATGACGGCGTAAAACCGTACCGATGAGTTGATGCGTTTTATCTGCTGTTTCTATACGTGCTTTATGTGCATTTCCGACAACATGCTGGTTGGTCAGGATATATCCCTCATTCCCTAAAAAAAATCCGGATCCGTGACCATCACCTGCCGATACAACCACAGCGGCTTTTCGCGTATTCTCCATGTGTTTTTCAATAGGGGTGGTCGATAGCGCTTTGCGGTTAATATATACGCGGTCTTCAAATACAAAATCGTTTCTAATCTCGGTCTGAACTTGGTTTTTAGGCTGAAGGCCGAATGTAATCAGGCTATGAAAAGTCTCATCAGCTCCCAGATTATGCGTAGCTCCGGCAAAGGCGTCATCCAGCAAAAGACCAACCCCTTCTCGGCTCGCAAGTGCCAGATTTGAATATCCTTCTGTGGTTGTTTTATAAACTGTACGTCTGTTCAGTTGATCGTAAATCGTCCATTCAATTTTTAAATAGGCCTCACCGGTAAATGCTTCAGAAAGTAGAAGGCGTTGTGCAACAGTATTATCGCAAAGGTCAATTTTAATATCTGTAACGCGTGCGCCAACACTATATAGTGTGCGCAAAATATCATCTTCTTCATCAAACAAGATATCACTGCGACCTGTCACATCGTATCCAAGACTTTCCATTGATGAATCGAAATTTTCTTTCATTTCATCACTTTCCAGCATTGATATGACTGTGCGCGATGGCAAATAGTCCCATGGCGGCGCACAGTTTAGCCCACGGGGGCTTATGGCTCCAATTTTTGATCCACGCGGAATGGATACCCGCACTTTTGTAAACCGCATGGGTGCCGGTTGCGCATCTTGCGGCATAGCGAATGGTTGTTGATCGGCTATAACCGGGACTTCAATTATCGGCCCACAAGCCGCAATACATAAAATTAAAAAGGATGAAAAGAAAAGGCGCATGAAACCATCACAATCAATATGTTTCAGTGTATCGGAATTCGTGGGTATGCTGAACCCGCAGCGCTAATTTATCTACAACATGCCTTTGGTAGAGGGCAACGCGTCACCGTCTTTACGGATTGCCTGCCCGAGTGCGCGGGCAAACGCTTTAAATGCACCTTCCACCATGTGATGTGTGTCGTCTCCCTTGGCTGAAATATGGATCGTTGCACCCAAATTTTCGCCTAAAGAGCGGAAGACGTGCGGTACCAGTGTGACCGGTAATTCGCCGACCATCTCATCAGGAAAATCAGCATTGAATTCGAGGTGAAAGCGGCCTGATAAATCAATGGCGGCTTCCGCCAAAGTTTCATCCATAGGAACTGTGAAACCATAACGGCCAACACCCCGTTTATCGCCCAGCGCTTCTTTCAAGGCCTGACCGATAGCGATGGCGCAATCTTCCACTGTATGATGTGGGTCGATTTCCAAATCACCGCTACACTCCAGCTGCATGGAAAAGCCACCATGCTTCGCCAATTGATCCAGCATATGATCATAAAATCCGATGCCGGTATTAATATGAATCGGTGTCTTTTCATCCAGATTGATACGCACGTCAATGGCTGTTTCATTGGTGTTGCGCGTTATATGCGCGGTGCGGGCGTTTTGAATACGTGTCCTTGCTCCGCCTTTTAAAACGGTGAACAATGTTTCCATCTCTTCTTTGGCGCCAATGGAAAAACGCACGTGATTGTCCAAATCTTTTTGATAAGACTGATCCCGCAAAATAATTCTGTTGTCTATACAACGCTTGATAATATCATCAGCATTTTTAAACTTCACAAAAAAGAAGTTGGCGTCAGACGGGTAAACACGCTCAACACAATCCAGTTTTTCCAATTCTTTTGCGTAATGCTCACGCATTTGGATTGTTTCACTAATTTTATCCTGTAGGCGTTTGAGGTTTTTATCCGATAAAATTGTTTGAACAGTTTCTGCGACAGGCACCGGCGTTGGGTAAATCGCCAAAACTTTACGCAGGAGCATAATAATATCTGCATGTGCTACCGCATAGCCAGAACGAATTCCAGCTGATGCATAAGCCTTTGAAAGGCTGCGTAATACAATCAAATTCGGATATTCATCGATCAACGGAATACAGGACGGCGCATCTGCGTATTCAATGTAAATTTCATCCAGAATAACAAGTGCATTCTCACCCGCAATCTTACACACTTCCAAAATATCTTTCTGCGGAATGAGATTCGCTGTCGGATTATTTGGTGAACATAAATATATAAGTTTTGTATTACCATCTATTTGTTTTTTAATGCCCTCTATATCCAACTCAAAATTGGGAGTAGTGAGCGGCACTTCTCTTACGCCTGCTTCCTGCAATCGTGCCGAATGCGCATACATCGGAAATGTCGGCGGTGTAATGATGATATTGTCTTTACCGCTTTCACAAAATGTCCGCGTGATAATTTCTATCACTTCATCGGCGCCGCGCGCTGCTATGATATTGCGGGATGATACATCGTAAAGGCGGCACAGCGCATCCATCATGCCTTTGGGTTGTTGTTCGGCATACCGGCTGTATCCTTTTGCACCGATAAAAGGCTCATACGCGCATTCATTCGCATCCAGTAAAATCATATCATCACTGGCTTTCACAAGCTCACGGGCCGATTGATACGGCTTCATGTCCAAAACGGTTTTGCGCGCACGCTTGATGATATTGCTGACATTCATTGTATTTCCCCCAAAATCTCTTCGATCAGTTTTGTATCATGGCTGGCGAGTATATCATAGCCACGCTGACCGTAATCATCGAAAGAAAAGCTGTAATCTTTGTAATTTTTTCCTACAAAGTCCGTGACCGTTGCACCCGATTGAAACAGAACAGGCAAAATCGCGGCGATATCATGTAGGTTCAAATCCGCCTCTATGACGGCGTCTATGCTCCCGTCCGCTACTTTGGCGAACCCGATACAATTCATCAGGTTGTGCTCGGCCTGCGCGTCGTCCAAAACCGCATTCAATGCGCTTTGTGCGTCCTTCTTTTCAAACATAGATCGGTTGGTACAGGCGATGGTTGCATCCGCGATCGATTTCTGAGCATTTGGCGTGCTTGTCTCAATACGCGTACCCCATGTTTCATCCGATATCGGATCGTGGATCAGTCCATAAGCAGGCTTGCCTTGGTAAAACAATCCAATCAAAAGCCCGAAATGATGCGGGTTTTTGGCCAAAAACTCTTTTGTGCCGTCCAGCGGATCTAAAATCCAGACCCAGTCGGCGTCTAATTGAAAAGTGCCGTATTCTTCCCCCCAAATGCCGTGATCGGGGTAAATATTCTGAATCAAATATCGAATGGCATTCTCTGCTTCACGATCCGCGGCCGATGCTGGGCTGTTATCCCCTTTGGTTTGGATACCAATATCCTTACCATCGCAATAATCGGTGTAGATCGCTGTTAACACCTCTGCTCCTGCGGGTAACAGGATTTCTCGCGCAAATTGCGCCAACGTTTCTAATTCTAGCTCGTTCATGACGCACGTCGCTTGGATACCGCACGTTTATGGGCGTCCAGACCTTCCAGTTCAGCCAATGTTTCTATTGTATCGCCTAACGCATTGAGGCCCGCGTCAGTTAATGTTTGAAAGGTGATTGTTTTTTGAAAAGCTTCAACACTTAAGCCGGAATAATTGCGCGCATATCCATATGTCGGTAAAACATGGTTTGTACCACTTGCATAATCTCCTGCACTTTCGCATGAATATTGCCCAACAAAAACAGAACCCGCATTTTGAATCTGGTTTGTATATTTTTCGGCGTCATCAAAACATAAAATCAAATGCTCGGGTGCATAAGAATTTGATATATCAATCGCCTCATCGATGGATGAGCAAAGGATAGAGCGGCTGTTTGCTATAGCCTGTGCGGCGATTTCTTTGCGCGGTAACTCATTTAACTGGGATTCAACTTCACTTAAAATCTCATCAATTTTACTGTCATCGGTGCACAACAAAATAACTTGTGACATTGGGTCGTGCTCAGCCTGGGATAGCAGGTCAGAAGCAGCATAAACCGGATTAGTCGTGTTATCGGCAATCACCAAAACTTCCGATGGTCCAGCCGGCATGTCATACGCTGCTCCTTGCGAATCCGCTGCCACCAATGTTTTTGCAGCAGTAACATAAGCGTTCCCAGGCCCAAAAATCTTATCGCATTTCATAATGCTTTGCGTCCCATAGGCCATCGCTGCAATTGCCTGCGCACCGCCTACTTTAAATACGTGTGTAATGCCACATTTTTGTGCAACATATAAAATATGCGGGTTGATGTTGCCGTTCTTATCACATGGTGTACACATCATACGGTTTTTACACCCCGCAATCTGTGACGGAATGCCGAGCATAAGCGTTGTTGATACCAATGGTGCGCTCCCGCCTGGTACATAGAGGCCAACGGTTTCATAAGATCGCACTTTCCGTGCACAGGTAATGCCTTCCATCGTTTCCTGCTCAAACGGCTGGTATCCCTGTTTTTGGTGAAAGGCTGAAATATTATCAAATGCCTGATCAATCGCCGCTTTCGCATCATTGGATATGAAGTCAATTGCATGATCGAATTCTGCATCACTCACACGCAAGTCATCCAACTGCGCACCATCAAATTTCTGTGTATATTGCTTTAATGCTTCATTACCGCGCGCGCGCACATCATCAATGATGTTTTGCGCGGCCAGGATCACATCCTGACCTGTTGAAATAGCAGGGCGTAACAGCACGCTTTCACGGTCTTGTCCGTTCAAATCTTTCCAGCAATAGCGTTTCATTTTCAAATTTCCGGTTGTTTCAAATCTCATAATGTGAAATCACTCATGTGAAACCATAGTGGGGGTTAAAACTCAAGGATTTTCATGGGTATCGGCGCAAAAGACACAATCGCGATTATCGATTACGGGTCGGGCAATTTACGTTCGGCAGCGAAGGCGTTTGAACATGTTATTGCCGAAAACACTCTCAATCTCCAAGTGCTTGTCACGGATAAGGCTGATGATGTTCAGACCGCCAGCCATATTGTTCTCCCAGGGCAGGGCGCATTTGGTGACTGTATGGCCGGATTACAGGCCGTTGACGGTATGATAGACGCTTTATCCGATGCTGTCTTGCAACGTGGCCGTCCTTTTTTGGGCATATGCGTCGGCATGCAACTTTTGGCGGATCGCGGTCTCGAATATGGCGAACATAAAGGTTTGGGTTGGATTCCGGGTGAGGTTGTACCCATTGAGCCATCTGATAAGTCCTTGAAAATCCCGCATATGGGGTGGAACGACACCCATTTAACAGATGCGGGGCAGCGCCATTCCATGTTGCAGGGCATCACAAAAAGTTCTTCACAAAGTCCTGTAAATTTCTATTTTGTTCACTCTTTTATGTTTGACTGTAAAGATCAGGAAAACATATTAGGTCAGACAAATTACGGCGGTGATGTAACCGCCATCGTCGGGCGAGAGAATATAGTGGGAGTGCAGTTCCATCCCGAAAAAAGTCACAATGACGGGTTATCGTTAATTAAAGACTTTATTCGATGGAAGCCATAAGGCAGATTGAAAGCGTGTGAGGAGATTTCAAAATGGACCAGACCCAGCGTAAACCGCAAAAACCAGTGCCGACTGTAGAACATGTCACTGAACATTTCAGCGAAGCGGATCTGAATGATCTTTGCGATGCGACTGATGCCGCTATCGAAGGCGGCGGCGGTTTCGGTTGGGTGAATCTGCCCTCTCGCGAAATTCTTGAACGCTACTGGCAGGGCGTGATTACCGCTCCAACGCGTGAATTGTTCGTTGCCCGTCTGGATCATGTGATTTGCGGCACTGTGCAGGTCGTTGTACCTGCCAAAAATAACGAGGCGCAGGCTCATATGCTGACTTTGACCACAAATTTTGTTGCCCCATGGGCGCGTGGCCATGGGTTGGCGCGTACATTGCTGGAAACGGTCGAGGAATGGGCGATGAAAGAAGGTTTTTCTGTGATCAACCTGGATGTGCGTGAAACAATGGATGCCGCGATTGCCCTTTATGAAACACTGGGCTACGAGAAATTGGGCGTACACCCTTATGCGGTGAAACTCGATGATAAAGCCGTGAAAAGTGTGTATTACTACAAGCTCATTAATTCCGATATATTCAAATAAAAAACGCCTGCCCCTTCGGGCAGACGCTAATAGTTTTACAATTCAATGATCAGAACTTCTGAATCACTGGCGGCTGTGATGGTAACAGACGCTTGGTCTGTAATTTCTGCACCGTCACCTTCGGACATGGATTGCCCGTCAAGGCTAACCGCACCTTTGGATACCAAGACGTACGCGTTTTTTCCGCGCAAAGCTTGAGTCAGCTCGGCACCTTTGTCCAAACGACCGCCGAAGATAGCCGCATCCTGCTGGATAACCAATGCCCCTTTATCCGCATCTTCAGGCCGTCCGGACACAAGCAGGTTCAGGTGATTGCCCACTGAATTCCTCGGGAATTCAGCCTGTCCCCATGCGGGTTCCAGTCCCTTTGCGCGAGGTTCAATCCAAATCTGATAGATTTTGGTGTTTTCACCCGCTTTGGAATCGGCATATTCGGAATGCGCAACACCTTTACCGGCGCTCAAAACCTGTACGTCTCCGGCTTGTGTCTTACCGGTATTATCCATCGAATCTTTATGAATAATTGTTCCTTGACGCACATAGGTGATAATCTCCATATCTCTGTGCGGATGCAGGCCAAATCCAGATCCAGCTTTGATTTCATCATCATTGATCACACGTAATGGACCAAATCCCATACGGCTCGGGTTCATATAATGTCCGAAACTGAAATGATGATGGGCGTTCAACCACTCACTTTGCACATGGCCAAGATCGTCATATTTGTAAATCTGTATCATAATTACTCCTTATCTGTGCACTTATGCACCTTTGTTATCTATACGTACTTCCTTATGGTTTGTATTTATGATATTTAGAACAAGATTTATGAATTTAAGTTGATAATAAAAGGTCAAAGTCATGCAAATTGAAACCTTATCCGATATTCCAATCTTTTTGAGCGTAGCCCGCCAAGGCAGTTTCACGGGCGCCGCGAAAGATTTAAGCCTAACGCCATCGGCTATCTCCAAACGCATCGGCACGATGGAAGAACGCATGGGTGTACGTCTTTTCAATCGGACTACCCGTAAAGTGGCTTTGAGCGATGACGGCGCGCTATTTTACGATTATGCTGAACGCATTTTTGAAGAGGCAGAGGCTGCCGAACAAATGGTAAGCGATGTGACGGGCAAACCGGCTGGGATTTTACGCCTCGCGATGCCTGTTTCCTTTGGTTTGGCTGTGCTGAACGAAGCCGTTACAGCCTTCGCGCGCGAATTTCCGGATGTTCTGATCCATGCGGAACAGGATGACCGCCCCGCTGATATGGTGGAAGGGCGCTTTGATGTTGCGATTCGCATTGGCCGTCTGGATGATTCGACGTTAAAAGCCAAAAAACTGGCCGATATCGATATGACATTATGCGCATCACCACAATATTTGCGCGAAAACGGCACACCAAAGGCGCCGGATGATCTCAAAGCCCATAAATTTCTGGCCTATCAGAATCATGTCCGTCCCAAAGCCTGGATTTATAAAGATCCACGCGGTCAAAACGGATCTGTTGCTATTCCATGCCGTTTTACATCAAACAACGGGGAT
>JBCCLQ010000048.1:0-10918 GCA_039026795.1 Pseudomonadota bacterium | reverse complement strand
CAGTATTATATTCAGGAACAGAAATTGCAAAGCTTTTCATGCGGGGCAGCCTTTAAACATTGAGAAAGGTTGTACCTATGTATGCACTTGTTATAACACATCATTCTTCTATTAACTTTTTCAACCTATACTTGCTGATGGTCTTACTTTCTCTTTGGCCAAATACAGCGGGATAAAAGATATGGGTTCATCATTTTTATCAGGATTTTCGTCCTTGCTTTCCAACCATAAAAAAGAGTTGGAAGAGGCGAAGAAGTTTGCTGAAAAAATCTCGAAAATTCCAGCGAACAATCCACATCCTCTTATTCAGATCGATCTGAATGGTATACTTCTTTACGCCAACCCAGCCGCCGAACGCATTTTTACCGATTTAAAAGATAAAGGTTTTGAACACGCTTATTTAGCTGGTCTGAATGACTATATCCAATCCTATAAAGAGACAGGCCAAACAGCACTCAATAGAGAAATCACTGTCGATGATGTGACGTATTATCAAAGTTTGAGCCCTGTCATTATTGATGGTGAAAAGGCTCTGGTTGTATACGGCTATAATATTACCGATATCAAACAAGCGCAGGAAAAAGCGCGTCTGTTAGAAACGGCCGTCGAGACCGCTAAAGACGGAATTATGATCACGGATGCCGATTTGGAAGATGGCCCGAACATCGTCTATGTGAATGATGCCTTCACAAAAATCACCGGATACACACCCGAAGAAGTGATGGGCAAAACGCCGCGCATTCTTCAAGGACCGGGAACCAATAGAAAAACGCTGGATGATCTCAAAGAAAAACTTAGTCAGGGCAGATCTTTTCAGGGTGAGCTCTTTAACTACGGCAAGGACAAGCGCGGATACTGGCTGGATATCAGTGTTGTGCCGGTGAAAGATGATGATGGAAATATCACCCATTTCGCTGCGATTGAACGGGACATTACGGAGCGCAAAGCGTTTGAAAAAGAATTGATGGTGACGCGGGAATCGGCTGAAGTCGCCTCCCGCGCCAAGGGTAATTTCCTAGCCAATATGAGTCATGAATTGCGCACACCGATGAACGGTATTATCGGCCTATCCAGCCTTCTGCTAGAAGCACACATGGATGACGAATCAAAAGAATCCGTACGTTCGATCAATACATCAGCAGAGGGATTGCTTGCACTGCTGAATGATCTTCTCGATTTTTCCAAAATCGAAGCTGGTGAATTATCACTGGAAGAAATCCCAATGAATTTGAAGGAATCTATCTATCAAGTGACTGATATTCTGCGTCCGATCGCGTCCAAGAAAGGTTTGACGATTGATTTATCGTTTAGCCCGACTGCGCCGCGATGGGTAGTTGGTGATCAAAACCGTATTCGGCAGGTGTTTTATAATTTAATCGGCAATGCCATCAAGTTTACTGAAAAAGGTGGTGCACGTGTTGATGTATCAACATTCAGATCAAATGGTGGTGATGAGCAGGTGCGTTTTCGGATTGAAGACACCGGAGTCGGGATTTCTGAAGAAGCGCGTGAAACAATTTTTGACAAATTCATTCAAGCCGATGCTTCCACAGCACGGAAATTCGGCGGCACCGGCCTTGGTCTTACGATCACAAAACAGCTGATCGAAGCTATGGGCGGGCGTATTGGTGTCGAAAGCGTAGTAGGCAAAGGCTCCACCTTCTGGTTCGATATCCCGTTTGAAATTTTAAGCGACTACAAGGATGAAACGGAGAAGCCTGGGAAATCGGTTCCACAAATGACATCATTTGAAGGATATAGCGCGCTGGTTGTTGATGATCATCCGACCAATATTTTGTTTATGAACAAGCTGCTTCAGAAACTAAAATTCTCTTATATTCAAACCGCTCATGATGGACGCGATGCAGTTGAAAAGTTTCAAGCAGAAGATTTCAATGTGGTCATGATGGATTGCCAAATGCCGGAAATGGACGGATTTGAAGCAACACGTCATATCCGTGAATTCGAGGAAACGAGCACCAAAAATAAAACACCAATTATCGCCGTTACAGCGGATGCTATGAAAGGCACGCATGGGCGCTGCCTGGAAGCTGGAATGGATTACTACATCACCAAACCGATTTCGATTGAACAAGTCAAAGAAGCGCTATCACAGTTTTTAATACCGCGTGAAGACGTGATAGATGATATTCCAGCCCAGATCCCAGAAGAGCCTATCACCAAAGCAAACGGCCATAACCCCGTTGATCTCGAGCATTTGCGACAATTCACAGACGGTGATCCGGACGAAGAAAAAGAGTTTTTCGATGTGTTTCTATCGCAGGCGGAAGAGAGCATGCAGGATTTGGAAAACAACGTCACGGAAGGATATAACGAGAATTGGAAGAAGGCTGCACATAAACTCAAAGGATCAGCTGCCAATCTCGGAGCAGCGGACTTGTCCGATCTTTGTAAAACAGCCGAGTTCGAAGCAGAAAGTACGCTCGATGAAAAGCAAGTGATGATGAAGGCTATTACCGAAGAACTGTCAAAGGTTCATAGCTTCTTGGATGGTCTTCATTAAGGATTAATGGAAATTCTTACAGTCTTGGATATGTTCAATCAGTTTTGATTTGGCGAAAGGTTTGGAAATAAATCCCTTGGCACCGGCAGCCATCGCAACGGAGATATTTTCCATCGTGTTATGTGAGCTGAACATAATGACGTCTGCATTTAGATTTTCCATGGTGATCCAGTCCAGTACAGAAATGCCGTTTCCGTCCGGCAGTTCAATATCCAGAAAAATCACGTGCGGTTGAAATGACATAATTCTCTCATAGCTTGTTGACAAGTCAGGCGCTGTCGCGAGATCACACACACCTTTCAACGCCTTGCGGACAATCCAGCGTGTGGATTGATCGTCCTCTATAAGCAATACACGGGGGTTATTGTCTTTTAGGTTTAAGAGTTTGCTTCCTGTAACAGCTTGTTCGGGAATATCCTGTAAAGTCCCATGATCCGCAACTTTAAAAACAGGACCCTTGCCACATAACGTGAAAATCAATTCAAAACTTTCGGAATTGAGATTATATATTTTTTGTTTTGCCTTCATAGCTTTTTCAAGCAAAAGCGATCCACACAGTTCATCACCTATTTCTATTAATTGTTCTTCATCAATGTTTCTGGCCATCATATAGATATCATGATAACCACAGAAAAATGCCGTGCCCTCAAAGTCGAGCAAATACGTTTCAATGATTGCTTCGGCGTATGTCATTAAATTTGGATTGGCTTTATAATCTTCGAATTCTTGTGCTTCGATATGAAGGCATTTCCAGTTTTGCCATGTGTTGGGATTTGCCCCCAAAGAATCAACGACTTTTTGAAATTCACTTTCTGCGTTATGAAAGACCACTTGCATCACGACACCTCCTGTAATTTATCACCTATGAATGGGCATTTTTGGATATAAGCTTCCAGCTTGTTTTTTGGAAAAGGTTTAGCAACAAAACCCCGCGCCCCTTCATTCACAGCTTTTACTACATTTTCTTTTTGCGCATTACCGCTCAACATGACGATATAAGCATTGTCATCTAGTTCTTGTATGCGTTTTAAAACCTGCAAACCATCAACATCTGGCAAACCAATGTCCAAAAACAAAACATCCGGCGCATGCCGGACGTAAGACTGAATAGCCTGTGATGCGGTGCTTGCAGTCGAAACTTCATAAAATGTCCCAAGCGCCTTTCGCACCAGTTTTTGCGTAAACGGATCATCTTCAACAATCAGAATATGCGGCTTTGTATGTTTCATGCGTCTATCATCAATACTGGCAACGGCATTCATACAAATATCAGGATTAAGTGCCCGTACTCTTTTATTCTCTGCTAGAATAGCTTCGATTTCTTTTTGTTTTTGTGCTGCCTCTTCTTCGCGGTGTTCTTTCACATCAATTTTGGGCTGCAGTAAAATTTGAATAATGTCGCCATCAACGCCTACTTCAAAAAGATGGGCTGGTTCCCCTTTCGGGGAAACCAGCCAGTCAACAAGAGTGGGGTGAGACAATAGCTTTTGAAAAACTTTCAGCGTAAAGTGTCGGGACAATATAAAGATATCTCCATCATCACAAACAAATGCATGCTGTGCTTTATCATCAATCATTTTCAAAAATAAATGCGTTATTATATCAAACGCATCATTCGGACATCGGGGGATCAGTGACAAACGAAAGACAGCACAGCGGTAAGTTGGGGCTTGGGTTTTCAACTTTTCAACCAGGTTAAAAAGTTTGTTTTCTGCGTTTTCTTGTGTAATGAGCATCTTTATACCTCCCTTCTTGTTGTTTATAAATGGCAAATGCTATGCCAAACTATAAATCATTATAAATCAATAGTTTATACGTAATTCGATCTAGAAATTGAACGCAATTTATCTCGATTTTGAAAAAACAGTCTCAAAATGACACGGTTTTTCTTGGATGAGACACGCGGTTCCCGTACACTTGAAATACAACCTATTCGGGAATTTTCACTTATGTCTCAAACTGTTCTAATCGTTGATGACGACGCCTCCATCCGCAAAACGCTGGGTATGTTGCTGGTCAAACGTATGGAATTTAAAGTCATAGAAGCTGAAGACGGGAGAGATTGCTTATCGATTTTAGAGACCGATAAAAACGATAAAATCAAACTGATTATACTCGATCTCAACATGCCGGTGTTAAGTGGTATGGAAACCTTGGAAACCCTTCACGAAAAACATCCCTCTATTCCGGTGATTATGTTGACCGCGAGCAAAGAAGTTGAAGATGCGGTTCAGGCGATGAAGCTTGGCGCTATGGATTTCATGACCAAACCGGTACAACCCGAACGCATGATTGTGTCTGTACAAAATGCGTTAAAGATGAACGCGCTATCACGTGAAGTGACACGGCTAAAAAAACAGACCGACGGGCAAATGACATTTAAAGATCTGATTGGTCACGATAATGGTCTCAAGGACGTTATTCAGGTTGGAACAAAAGCTGCGGCTTCGAATATCCCTGTTTTGATTTCCGGAGAAACCGGCGTCGGGAAAGAAGTGTTTGCACGCGCCATTCACGGCGAAAGTGAACGGGCAGGCGCACCGTTTATCGCGGTGAACTGCGGAGCAATTCCGGAAAAACTTGTCGAAAGCACGCTCTTTGGCCATGAGAAAGGCGCGTTTACAGGCGCAGTCACCAAGGCCGCCGGGAAATTCCGTGAAGCTGATGGTGGTACGATTTTCCTTGATGAAGTCGGGGAATTACCGCTGGACGCGCAAGTTAAACTCTTACGCGTTTTGCAACAAAAAGAAGTTGAGCCCGTAGGCGCCGGACAATCGGTTCCTGTTGATGTCCGCGTTGTATCTGCAACAAACAGAAATCTTGAACACGAAATTGAAAAAGGAAATTTCCGCGAGGATCTTTATTTCCGTTTGAATGTTTTACCCATTGAATTGCCGCCTTTATGTAACCGTAAGGATGATATTCTACCGCTCGCCTATCATTTCATTGAGCGTTTTGCAGCCAGTGAAAACCGTATGCTCAAAGATTTAACTGATGAAGCAGAAAAGGGCCTCAAATGTCATAGCTGGCCGGGTAATGTTCGCGAGCTTGAAAACACCATCCATCGCGCGATGGTTTTAAGTGAGAATATAAATCTTGATACTGACGACCTGATTTTCACTTCATCCAGAACAACTGGCGGGGAATCCGTTTTCATGTCTCAAGGAACGGTCAGCATCATAGGGCATGATGGATCCGTAAAATCTATCGCAGACTTGGAAAAAGAAATCATTACTTTCGCAATTGAACATCATAATAATAACGTCACCCGCGCAGACGCCGAACTCGGTATCGGCAAATCGACCATCTACCGCAAAATCGGCAAGAAGGCTTATGCGGAACCCTAACCTGTGTTGCGAGTGTTAATAAAAGCAACACCAGTTCGAAGTCCTGTACGGAGTAATAAATAACACTATACCTTATTGATATAAAATGCGTTTCTCCAATTCAAAGAATATAGATACCCCCTTGCATACCCCCGAAATAATTGGATGGTTACGGAATTCGAACCCGTGTTGCCTCGATTATATAGTCTAAAAACTTCCTAATCCAGCGTAACAAAAAGTTCCAGAACGTATGGTGGCTTAATTCCAAAATCTTTCATGTGTGGGGAAAGAAAATGAATACCAAAAGAGAAGAAAGTTTTAACCGTGCCTTAGGCTTACGGCTCATGGTGCTACGCCAAAGCAAAAAGATTTCACAAGGATACCTGGGGGTCTGTATAGGAGTCAGTGGACAGCAAATCCAAAAATATGAGAATGGTATCAATCGTATCACGCCGGAGAAACTGGCCCTATGCGCTGAGATCTTAAAAGTGCCCATTGGCTATTTCTATGGTGAGAATGAAGATAGCTTAAAACAGTATGATAGAAATGCCTTATATGCTGTGGCAGATATTGAATGCTTGCCAGAAGAGGTCAAGCAAGGGGTTTATCACTTAGTCAAACTGATCAATAAGTCATGGCGAGAACACTCAAATGACAGGAAATAAGCTTATTTTTAAGCTCTTAAGATGAGGAACTACAGGCAAAATATTTATTTCACGCCCATAAAAGTGCAATAAAATTAGCTGTTTTTTTCAAATGGTGATGAGATTAGCTTTACTATTCGAAATACTAATTTTCGCAATTTCACCTGAATTAAAAGAAACAAAGTCAGCTTCTATCCCATCGCTAAAAATTACACCATTTTGAGGCATGTGCGATTTGATGATTAGAGGTTTGTCTCGCCTAATTCTTCCAAAAACGATAGATGTTCCTGTGGCCTTGCTGGGAAATGGCTCTCTGACAGCAAATAGTAGCTCATGTGTATCCCAAGGTAGACGACCGTTATTTTGTAATGGTTTAATCTCTGCGCCATTTGCTTGAGAAACAGCCAGAGCCCCTGTGTAAACAGAGCGCATCCATCCTGTAGAGCCTGCACCTGTTGAAACGATTATTCCGCTTGAGGAATGAAATTCCTTCTTCTTATTGTGTTCAATCTCGTAGCGGGCTGAAACATGGGTTTTTGTACCTATAACATCGAGAGTGTTTGACGGATATACGTGCGTTGCAGATTAACGCCTCTATTAACAGTTAATCCTTTAAATCTAAGTTTAAAACAAACCTCTTATACTCATTACAGAGCCTTTTGAAGTCAAGGTTTCAGGTGGAAAATTTTAGAACAAAATTAAAAAATTTGGTGTTACCCTAGTGATACCCCAAGCGAATTCTGAATGCATTGTCCAAGACTGCGAAAGTTCCAGATATTTGATTTAATTGAAGAAAAATGGTGGCTCTGGGCAGACTTGAACTGCCGACACATGGATTATGATTCCACTGCTCTAACCAACTGAGCTACAGAGCCTCTCGCGATACGAGACCCGCTTTATCGCCTTTTTTTGCAGGTTTTTCAAGCCCAAATACCGAAAAATTTTAGTCATAATATATATTGACATATTTATAGCTTTTGCTTAGTTTGCCGCTAAACCAGATAGGGTGTCGATATGTCAATATTAGATGTGAAAGAAGGCCAATTCCTTTATGACCCAAAGCTTGGAATGGCCATGATCCATTTTCCCCCAAAGCAGGGTAAAAAGAAGTCAACACGTGTCAAAGGTACAAAGCAAGGCAGATCGGTTTGGGTAAAAGCTCCAGAAAGGCAAAAAACGAAAGCAGCAGACTTTGCGGGTCATAATGGGCCAATTTTAGTTTATCTTAATCCCAATATTCCGCCAATTCCTCTCAGTGAAAAATCTAGGCCTTCACTTTTTTATCCGCCAAAAAGCGAAGAATTCTTAAATGATGAGATTTATGCGGCGCAAAGAAGGGAATATCCCGCACATTTTGTGTCGAATGTATTGCTTGAGCTTTCATATCGCAATGAGATCAGCGATACGGCCGCTATATTTCATTATGGTTCTGCTTTTGCTGATAGCAACGAGGGCGCTAGACAATACGCTAATCATGCCATGTTTATTCTTGCCAGTATTGAAATGTATTTCAAACACTATCAGGGTGCAAATGCTGAAAAAACAAAAGCATCACTTTTAAGTAGAACGGGACAAGCAAAAATACGAGAGCTTTTTGAAGATTCAATCACACAATTTGGCCAACGATTTATGGGCGTTGCGAACAAGATTGAAGCCGAAAATAAAGCTCGTGCTGAAGAGGCAGAAAAAGCAGCTCAAGAAGAGGCCGCAACTGTGCAAAGGGAAGCGCGACGGGAAACCGTTTTGACTGAAAGGGCAGAGAAATTAGAAGTTCAAAAAGAGATTGTTAAAGCATCAGCCGAAAAAGTTCGCGGAACGTCTTTGGTTGTTTCACAACGCCAAAGAGCTATCGATAGTCTACAAGAGTTACATGCTGAAGAGAAAATTCGTTTTCGAACAGCTATTCTTCTACTTCGTCATGAATTTGGAAGTGAAGCCAAAGAAGAGACAGTTGCACTAATTAATGAACATAACCCGCCGAGCAAAGGTGCTATTGAGGTTGGCAATCTGAGAAAACAGCTACAAGCTGCAATTGACGATGTTCAAAAAGCAACGAATGATAATTCTGAACATAGTGTTTTAAGAGCGCGTGTGGATGGCATCAATCCAAAAAGATTCCAATTTGGCTAAACTAGGCGGCTAAAGGCAGGGCCGAGTTTTCGGAATCGATAATCCAGCCGCCGCCGAGGATGCGGGTTCCATCATAACAGACTGCTGCCTGTCCTGGTGCGATGCCGTATTGCGGTGTAGCCAAATGCAATTCAGCCTTAGTTTCACTTGTTTTAAACAGCTTCGCGGGAGATGGCTGTGAGACGGAGCGGAGCTTGGTTTGCACATCCAGTCCATCCGCCGGAATATCGGTCAGCCAATTACAATCCGCAATTTTGATTATGTCACGGGCAAGCGCTTCCTTCGGCCCGACAATCACCTGATTGGCTGCCGGGTCTATACGCACCACGTAAAACGGGGCGTTATTCTCGCTCACACCGCCGCCGATTCCGATGCCTTTGCGCTGGCCGATCGTGTAATTCACAATACCGGTATGATCACCGATTTTTTGGCCGCTTAGGTCGACAATTTCGCCGGGCTGTTCAGCTTCCGGTTTTATCTTTTTGACAACGCTCGCATAATCGCCGTTCGGAACAAAACAGATGTCTTGTGAGTCCGGTTTATCACAATTGAGCAGCCCCAAACGTTGCGCATGATCGCGGGTGACATCCTTTGTCCAACCGCCCAAAGGGAAGCGTAAAAAGTCGAGTTGCGCCTGCGTCGTAGCGAAAAGGAAATAGCTCTGATCTTTGGTTTGGTCGATCGCACAATGTAATTCGCTTCGGTTCGTATCTGTATTATCAAGGCGCTGGATGTAATGTCCCGTTGCCATGCAATCTGCGCCGAGATCATGGGCGACTTTGAGCAAGTCACGGAATTTCACGGTTTGATTACAACGCACGCACGGGATAGGGGTATGCCCTTGCATATAGGTATCAACGAAATCATCTATCACGCTGTTTTTAAAATTATCTTCGTAATTCAGAACGTAGTGGGGGAAGCCTTTTTCCTCGGCCACGCGTTTGGCATCGTAAATATCCTGACCCGCGCAGCACGCGCCTTTACGATCAACAGCCGCGCCGTAATCGTAAAGTTGAAGCGTGACGCCGACCACGTCATAGCCTTCTTCATGCAAAAGCGCAGCCGTGACGGAGCTGTCGACGCCGCCACTCATGGCCACGACGACACGTGTGTGTTTCGGGTCTTTATCAAATCCAAGCGAATTCATGCGGCTTTTATATATGCAAAAGGGTTGAAAAAGCAAGAAAATCGGGTGTTTGACGTGCGTGGGGTGCTGTAAGTCATTGTTTTATATTGCGTATCGGGGTTCATTAGTTCGTTCCCCTGTTTTGGAGGGGGTGGGGGGTGCTAAAGCTTTGAAATATCATAAAACCTGTTTTGTGTGGCGTGCTTTTCATAGGTTTGAGTATACAGTTAAAACACACCAATATAAAGGAAATTATTCCTATACACGTTATGCGCTGGATCGGGATAAAGTTAGATCAGAATTGAAAGCGGCTTTAGGCTAAATCACCAATCCACATTGGCGCCAGGGGGGCTCGTCTTCGCTTAAATAGCTCCGCCGGGTAAAACCACAGTCATGCCATCGAGATCTTCGCGCATGATGATTTGGCAGGTGAGGCGGGATTGCTTTTTGAGATCAAAGGCAAGGTCGAGCATGTCTTCCTCATCTTCGCTGACTTCACCTTCCTCAGGTAAACATTTATCCCAGAAATCTGGATGGATATACGCATGACAGGTGGCGCACGCCAGAGAGCCGCCGCAGGCGCCTTCGATCGGGTCAATATCATTTTTAATCGCGATTTCCATGACGGACAGGCCGATGGGGGCATCGACTTCTTTTTCCGTTCCGTCCTTAAACACAAATGTGATTGATGGCATGTTTTCTATTCTCTTTCGTGTCATTCCGACCGAAGGGCGTATGCCCGAAGTGGAGGAATCTCATTTTAATAAAGCCAGATCCCTCGACTACGCTCGGGATGACATTGAAGTACGTTTATACATTGCGCCCCAAGCCTCAATAAAACGGTCAATATCGGCGGATGTTGTAGCCCAGCCCATGGAAATGCGCAAGGCGGATGTGGCGTTATCCGCGTCCATGCCCATCGCTTGTAGCACATGCGATGGTTTAAAGGAGCCCGATGAGCAGGCCGAGCCGGAACTAACCGCAATGCCTGCCAAGTCCAGCGCCATAAGCTGTGTTTGGGCGGGCACGCCCGGCAGACCGATATTGGATGTGTTGCCGACGCGGGCTGCGTTTTGTGCGCAGATCACAGCTTCGGGGCAGAGTTTGAGAATTTCCGCTTCCATGTGATCACGTAATTTTTCAAGCTTCGCATAATGATCGATATTCT
>JBCCLQ010000047.1:0-11149 GCA_039026795.1 Pseudomonadota bacterium | reverse complement strand
TAAACGTTTGGCCGTAATTTTCTTGATATTGTTGTTCGGCACTGGCGTATAGATCATGCCGAATTCATTGATTTGCTCGTCACCTTGTGGCACATCGGCGACTTGTGATGAGGAAGCCAAACCAACCGCTTGGCCTTTTGCGCCTTCAACATCGGCCTTCACAATACGCCCTTTTGGCCCAGAACCTTTGATAGTGGCAAGATTAATGCCTTTGTTGGCCGCAATCCTTTTTGCAAGTGGCGATGCATAAATACGATCACCTTTTGATTGAGGTGTTGTTTGCGGCGCAGTTGAGGCCTTGGGTTGCGGCTCTTCTTCCTGCTTTTTTTCTTTGGCAGGTTCTGGTTTGGGAACAGCGGGAACTTCACCAATATCATTGGCAGTTTCACCTTCTTCTAATAAAACGGCAATTGGCGTATTTACGGCAACACCTTCTGTCCCATCCGTTATAAGAATTTTACCGATCGTGCCCTCATCCACTGCTTCAACTTCCATAGTCGCTTTATCAGTTTCGATCTCGGCAATCACATCACCGGCTTCAACCGTATCGCCTTCTTTAACGTGCCATTTGGCGAGGTTTCCTTCGGTCATGGTCGGCGATAGCGCCGGCATCAGGACGTTAGTCGGCATAACAAACCTCCTTTGCCGCGTGGATGATTTCATCCGTTTGCGGCAAGGCGAGCGCTTCCAAATTCGCAGCATATGGCAACGGTACATCGGCGGCATGCACACGCTTTAATGGTGCATCCAGATAATCGAACGCATGCTCACCAATGAGTGCGGCTATTTCAGAACCAATCCCTGCAAACGGCCATCCCTCTTCCGCCACAACAATGCGGTTGGTTTTTTTCACGCTTTCCAAAATCGTAAAGCGATCCAGCGGACGAATGGTGCGTAAATTAATGACTTCAGCATCAATCCCTTGCTCTGCTAGTTTCTCAGCCGCCTCAAGCGCTTTTCCAACCATGATCGAGAATGCCACGATAGTCACATCACTGCCTTCACGTTCGATTTTCGCGCGCCCGAGTGGAATCACGTATTCTACATCCGTCGGCACTTCAAAACTTTGCCCATACACAAGCTCGTGTTCCAAAAACACAACCGGGTTCGGATCACGAATAGCAGCTTTCAAAAGTCCTTTGGCATCTGCCGCATTCCAAGGTGATACAACCTTCAAACCAGGCACGTGTGCGTACCAGGAAGCGTAGCATTGTGAGTGCTGAGCCGCGACACGCGCCGCCGCACCGTTCGGCCCACGGAACACAATCGGACAACCAAGCTTTCCACCGGCCATATACAGCGTTTTGGCGGCTGAGTTGATAATATGATCAATCGCCTGCATCGCAAAGTTGAAGGTCATGAATTCAACGATTGGTTTTAAGCCGTTCATCGCAGAGCCAACAGCCAATCCCGCAAAGCCATGTTCGGTGATCGGTGTATCAATCACCCGCCTTTCACCAAATTCATCCAGCAAACCTTGGGTCACTTTGTACGCGCCTTGATATTCGGCGACTTCCTCACCCATGATGTAGATATCACCATCACCGCGCATTTCTTCGGCCATGGCATCACGTAAAGCTTCACGCACAGTCAGTGTCTGTGTATTTGCCAAAAACGGCGCTTCATCAAACACAGGTGGTTCCATCACAACGCCTTGTGCATAGAGAATATCGCGGTTGTCGATATCCGCTCCGGCAGGTTGGGACGCTACATCAGAATTTGCAGCAACAGATACAGCTTCCGGTTCAGCACTTGGAGCGGGTGCAGGCGCAGAAGACATTTCACCGATATCATCCGCACTTTCACCATCTTCCAACAAAACAGCTATCGCCGTATTCACAGCCACGTTTTCTGTGCCTTCATCAATCATGATTTTTCCGATTGTGCCTTCATCGACGGCTTCAACTTCCATGGTCGCTTTATCGGTTTCAATCTCGGCTATCACATCACCAGCCTCAACCGTATCACCCTCTTTGACATGCCATTTAGCGAGGTTTCCTTCAGTCATTGTTGGCGATAGTGCCGGCATCAATACATCAATTGTCATCTCTTATACCTCCACCAGCACGTCAGTCCAAAGCTCGGACGGGTCGGGTTCGGGTGAGCTTTGCGCGAAGTCGGCGGCCTCTTTAATAATCTCTTTGATCTCTTTATCAATCGCTTTGATCTCATCCTCGGCCACGCCTACATCATCCAGAATGATTTTCTTGAGATTCGCAATCGGGTCGCGGTTGTCCTTCATATCCGTGACTTCATCCTTGGTCCGGTATTTGGCCGGATCGGACATGGAATGTCCGCGATAGCGATAGGTCAAGACTTCCAATATATAAGGCCCGTTTCCGGCACGAATATAATCCAATGCTTTACGCGCAGCATCTTGCATGGTGAACACATCCATACCATCCACCTGCTCCCCCGGAATACCATAACCAGAACCACGCGCGTAAAGCTGACCAGCCGAAGAACGCGCGACAGATGTTCCCATCCCATATTGGTTATTCTCGATCACATACAAGCACGGCAATTTCCAAAGCGCGGCCATATTGTAGCATTCGGCGACTTGTCCCTGGTTTGCCGCACCATCTCCCATATAGGAAATGGCAACACCACCATCTTCGCGGTATTTATGATTAAACGCGAGGCCTGTTCCAATGGATGTCGACGCACCGACAATCCCGTGACCACCATAGAATTTCTTTTCCTCGGAAAACATATGCATGGATCCACCTTTACCGCGGGAATACCCATCAATACGTCCGGTCAACTCCGCCATAATGCCTTTCGGGTCCATACCGCAGGCAAGCATATGCGCGTGATCACGATACGTTGTCACAACCGTATCACCATCTTTCTGCACAGATGTAATCCCTGTCACGACAGCTTCTTGGCCGATATAAAGGTGGCAAAAACCGCCAATCAAACCCATACCGTAGAGTTGCCCCGCCTTCTCCTCAAAGCGACGGATCAACAACATATCACGATAAAGTTTTTTCAACTCTTTGGGATCGTGATTGGTCTTTTTGACAGTTTTTAAATTCGGTTTCTTTTTGGATGTTTTTCCGGCGGATGCCAAAGCTGTCTCCTATGTGTCAAAACAACAGATAGTATGACTTAGCGCATGACGGAGAAGGTTTAAAGAGGGAAAAACGGTAAATGTTTGTGCGATGCGAAATCTCGGGATAAGCCGTTATTGCATAACAACGACTTCGTCAGCCGGTCGATAGCCCAATACGGCTCTCACTCTTTCATCCAGCAAGTCACGATTGATTGAACCCGGACGCATCATCACAACCTTCTGTTCGATGTCGTTTTTGTTTGCATGCAGCGCATCGAGGTCAGTTTGGACAGATTCAATGTTTTGCTGCAACTCAGATAGTTGCCAATAGCTACGTTCACCCGCCATCAAATGATAGCCGAAGTAAAAAGACAGACATAAGCCTATGATTGCCAATAGGTTTTGTCGGATTAAGTGACGTTTTGCGATAAGCGACCTCATATATTTATAGAATCACATCCGATTCGCGCGGTCAACGCTAAAAATTCAATAGATTCAATGCGTTAATGTGAACGAAGATAGAACAAACGCTCTAAGTGATTCTTTTGATTCAGTTTTTACGCGGCTTTCTTTTTTGCAGTTTTTTGTGGCGCTGATTTCATGAAAGATGAACCGGCATATTCCGCACTGTCGCCCAGCTCTTCTTCAATCCGTAAAAGCTGATTGTATTTCGCCATGCGGTCGGAACGAGACAATGACCCTGTCTTAATCTGCCCAGCATTGGTTGCGACAGCCAAATCGGCAATCGTGCTGTCTTCCGTTTCGCCAGAACGGTGCGACATCACAATACCGAAGCTTGCGCGCTTTGCCATTTCAATCGTTTCCAATGTCTCGCTCAGCGTTCCGATCTGGTTCACTTTGACCAGAACAGCGTTTCCGGCTTTTTCATCAATACCGCGCTGAAGACGTTTGGAATTGGTCACGTACAAATCATCACCAACCATCTGTACAGTGTCCCCCAGAGCTTCGGTTAAAGCGCTCCAACCTTCCCAGTCATCTTCGGCCATACCGTCTTCAATTGAACAAATTGGATAACGACGACACAAATCTTCGTAGTAATGAACCATTTCAGCAGAAGATAAGATTTTGTCTTCTCCGGCCAGATGATAGCGACCATCCTTGAAAAACTCGGTTGAGGCTGAATCCAGCGCGATCATGACATCTTCACCGGCCTGATACCCGGCTGATTCAATAGATTTCATGATGAAGCCCAAACCATCATCGGTGGATTTGATGTTTGGCGCAAAACCGCCTTCATCACCAACATTGGTATTATGTCCGGCATCTGACAGCTGCTTTTTCAAGGCATGAAATATTTCAGATCCACAACGCATGGCTTCTGTGAAGCTTTCAGTACCCACGGGCATGATCATGAATTCCTGAATATCAACAGGGTTATCTGCGTGTGCACCGCCATTGATAATATTCATCATCGGTGTCGGCAAAAGATGCGAATAAGGCCCACCCAGATAACGGAACAAAGGCATACCTGTTTCATCAGCCATGGCTTTGGCGGCAGCCAGAGAAATACCCAAAAGCGCATTGGCACCGAATTTGGATTTATTATCCGTACCATCCAGTTCAATCATGCATTGATCAAGCGCGATTTGATCTTCGGCATCAAAACCCAACAGCGCATCTGCCAACTCGTTGTTCACGAAGGATACGGCATGCTCCACGCCCTTGCCCAGATAGCGGGATTTATCACCGTCCCGCAATTCAACGGCTTCGTAAGCGCCTGTTGATGCGCCCGATGGAACAGCTGCCCTGCCCCATGCACCGCTATCCAAAACAACTTCCACTTCAACTGTGGGGTTGCCTCGACTATCAAAAATTTGTCGGCCTCGAATATCCAAAATAGCGGTCATAAAAAAATCCTCTCAAAGTTAACTTGAAAGGATTTACCACAAAGCCCGTGCGAACAAAATTCTTTTATTAGACCTCGATATCGACACCTTCTGTGGTTTCCGCATCTGCTTCAACTTCAATTGGCCTTAAATCTTCTGCGATCTTGCTTTCCGGAACCGAAGCGCGCAAAGCCAGAATTTTCTGCTGCAAAGACTCATTTGTTCCAAACTCAACGCCATTTAATGAGAATATTTGATTAAACCCCGTGGCTGTCGCATCCAAAAATTGACGTGTTTGTGCCCGCGCACTCGCTGAAAGCCCGATACCGTTATTGTTAATACGGCCTGCATCCAGCAAACTGGTTGCTGATGTTGCAGTATTGCTCAATAGACTTGTTGTCGAAGGAGATAACCCTTGCTGGTTTGCAAGAGTAGCAGCATTTAAAAATCGTGATGCGCCTGGTACGGACGTCATGGGTTGCAATTCCTTTGCACTAACAATTCTTCACACTAAGAGTAACACAGCTTGCTTTAAGAAAGCATTAAGAAATTACGCCTTAGCAATTTCATCCAGCTTTTTCAGCGTTTCAAGAACGCCGTTCATATCAGAAAGCTTTACCATATTTGGACCATCAGACGGTGCATTGTCAGGATCCTGATGCGTTTCCATGAACAATCCTGCTACACCAACAGCAACGGCAGCACGCGCCAAAACCGGAACCATAGTTCGGTCTCCGCCGGATGATGTGCCCTGCCCACCTGGTTGTTGCACTGAATGAGTTGCATCAAAAATAACAGGGTAACCCGTTTGCGCCATAATCGGCAAAGAACGCATATCGGACACAAGTGTATTGTAACCAAAACTTGCGCCGCGCTCAGTCAAAAGAATATTTTCATTCCCCGTACTCGAAATTTTATCGGCAACATTTTGCATGTCCCAAGGCGCCAAAAACTGACCCTTTTTTACATTGATAACAACACCTGTTTTTCCAGCGGCCAACAACAAGTCTGTTTGACGGCAAAGAAAGGCAGGAATTTGCAGAATATCTACAACCTCAGCAACAGGGGCACACTGCTCTGCCGTATGAATATCAGTGAGCATTGGCACGCTAAATTCTTTTTTTAAATCTGCAAAAACAGTTAAAGAACTGTCCAGCCCCATTCCACGCTTGCCTTTTAAACTTGTACGGTTGGCCTTATCAAATGACGTTTTGTAAACAAACGGAATATTCAGCTTCTTGGTCTTTTCAACCAAAGCACCACAAATATCAAATGCATGATCGCGCGACTCCATCTGACAAGGACCAGCTATCAGCATAAACGGCTTGTTATTCGCGCATTCGATATTTTGGATTTTGACGGTTTTCATCACACCAGCCTGCTTTGCTCAATAGCCGCATTGATAAAGGATATGAATAGCGGATGTGGATCGAACGGCTTGGATTTCAACTCCGGATGATACTGAACACCAATAAACCAAGGGTGATCATTACGTTCGCATATCTCTGGCAGGTCTCCGTCTGGTGACAAGCCTGAGAATATAAAGCCTGCCTCTTCTAATTGGTCTTTATAGTTGATATTCACCTCATAACGATGACGATGACGTTCTGAAATATCATTTTCTCCATATATTTCAGATACCTTTGAGCCTTTCTTCAAGCTAGCGGGGTAGGCCCCCAGGCGCATCGTTCCGCCCATATCTTCATTTTTTGTACGCTTTTCTTGCTCATTGCCCTTGGTCCATTGTGTCATTAGTCCGACCAGTATATCACCCTCTTCCTCAAATTCATCGGATGTGGGTTTCGGAATGTTGGTTGTATTGCGCGCTGCTTCAATAATGGCCATTTGCAAACCATAACAAATCCCGAAATATGGAATTTTCTTTTCGCGCGCATATTGAATAGCCTTGATTTTGCCTTCAGCACCGCGTGTGCCAAAAGCTCCAGGTACCAGAATGCCATTTACGTTTTTAAGTTCTTCAGTAATGTCCTCACCATTATCAAACTTACTGGCTTCTACAAATTTCAGTTTCACCTTGGCTTTGTTTGCAATACCACCATGAACCAAAGCTTCGTTCAGAGATTTATAACTATCGGTCAGGTTCGTGTATTTCCCGACAATTGCTATTGTGACCTCACCTTCGGGTTCCTTCACACGGCGGACAATCTGCTCCCATTTGGAAAGATCTGGCTCAGGCGCATCTTCAATACCAAAGGCATCGAGCACCTGTTCATCCAATCCCTCTCTGTGATAACTGAGTGGCACTTCATAAATCGAGGAGACATCCAAGGCCGGAATGACTTTATTCTCATCGATATTACAAAACAGAGCAATTTTACGAAGCTCATCCTCTTCAATCTCACGATCCGCACGGCAGAGCAAAATTCGAGGGCGAATCCCCATCCCCATCAGTTCTTTGACGGAGTGCTGTGTCGGTTTGGTTTTCAGCTCTCCGGCCGCCGGAATATAAGGCAATAACGTCACATGGATGAATAACGCCCGCTCACGCCCCATTTCATTCCCGAATTGACGAATGGCTTCCATAAACGGTAGAGATTCAATGTCTCCGACCGTTCCACCAATCTCACATAAAACAAAATCGGCCGTGCCATCTTTTTCACGGATGAACTCTTTAATTTCATTCGTGATATGCGGAATAACCTGAATGGTCGCCCCCAAATACTCCCCACGCCGTTCCTTCTGAAGCACGGATGTATAGATACGCCCGGTTGTAGTGTTATCCATTTGAGAGGCAGGATTGCCTGTAAAACGCTCATAATGACCCAAGTCCAGATCGGTTTCCGCACCATCTTCAGTGACATAAACTTCCCCATGTTGGAAGGGGCTCATGGTTCCGGGATCAACGTTGAGATAAGGGTCGAGTTTACAAAGACGAACGTTATAGCCACGCGCCTGTAACAATGCCCCGAGAGCCGCGGAGCCGAGACCTTTTCCTAAGGATGAAACAACGCCGCCGGTGATAAAAATAAATCTTGTCATGTTATCAGTCGGGATTATTAGATATCTGTATTCCAATACAAAAACAAGGGTTTTTCGATATTACCCTTACGATTCTCACACAAATATCCGTGGAATTATTCTGCGATAGGTGCCGAAGGTGTTTCTTCGACTTCTTCAGTTTCGACTGACTCTTCTGCTTCGTCAACGATTGCCGCTGGGTTATCCGCCACATTATCCAGAGAATCAAGAATACTAGAGGATGATGTATGCGTTCCTGCGAGAATGGCCAGTGTTAAGCTGGTCGCAAAAAAACATCCCGCAACAATCGCAGTCGCCCGTGTCAGCAGATTTTTGGTTGATGCTACGGATGCCAGAGAGCCCATACCACCGCCTCCACCACCAATTCCAAGGCCACCGCCTTCGGATTTTTGCAGCAAAACCAGCCCGATGATCGCGAGCGCCAAGATCAAATGTATAACGAGTATAACTTCTTCCATGTCTTTCCTTTAACACTCTCTAGGCCGCTTGCGCAATCCCCAAGAAATCTTCGGCTTTGAGCGATGCGCCACCGATCAACCCACCATCAACGTTGGGCGTGGCCAGAAGTTCGGCTGCATTGGCTGGTTTCATTGAACCACCATATAAAATACGTATCCCCTCACCCACTTTTTCGCGGATAAAGGCATGCATAACGGCTACATCCTCTGCCGTTGCCGTTTTGCCTGTCCCAATCGCCCAAACAGGTTCATAGGCAATTACTGTGTTCTCCGGTGTACAGCCTTCAGGCATAGACGCTGCTAGTTGTGCACCAACAATATCTTGCTCTTTACCAGCTTCACGCTCGCTTTCTGTTTCACCAACGCAAATAATTGTGATTAAGCCGGCCTCATTGGCCTTGGTCGCTTTTTGCGCAACAAGCTCGTCCGTTTCATTGTGATATTGCCTACGCTCTGAGTGCCCCAATATGACATAGCCTGCACCGATATCTTTTAGCATTGCAGTCGATACATCTCCTGTAAAAGCGCCGTTATCATTCTGTGAGCAATCCTGAGCACCCAGCGCTATCTTTTCTATCGATCCGGATACGGGCAGCAAATGCAATAAAGGTGGACATACCAACACATCACATTTTTCCTGAAGCTCGGGCTTTTTTTCCAAGCCGTTTTCAATTGATTCAGCCAATTCAATGGCCGCTTCAATCGTTCCATTCATTTTCCAGTTACCGGCAATCAGTTTTTTCATAGTAATAACCTCATAATTACCCTTCAGAGCCTCTTGCTCCATAATCTGCCAATCCTTATAGTGCGTAAGGTTTAAAAAGAAAAGAGAGGATATCGCATGTTGCGAGCCATGCGCGATGGCGCAAAACAAGGATGGATGAAATATATCCTGTTGGGTTTTTTGGTACTGGCCGGTGGTGGGCTTGTACTCACAGATGTTGGCGGTTTCTTCCGCGGAGGAGTCAGCGCGCATGACGTTGCCGAAGTCGGTGACTTTAAAATCTCCGCACAGGATTTTGACCGCAATGCAAGGCGCTATTTCGCGCAGGAAAATATGGATATTCAAAGCGCATACCGATATGGATTTTTGGATAACATCCTACAAAATGAAATCAATGCACGCCTCCTATCCTTGAGTAGTGCTGATCTTGGCATCAGAATCAGCGATGAACAATTGACCCAAGAGCTTTTAGACATGACAGAATCCATGGCACAAACCGAGGAAAGCCGGAAACTAGCATTACAAAGAATCTTAAGACAGCAAGGTGTCAGTGAAACAAATTTTCTGGCATCATTACGACAAGAAACAGCAAATAGAATTGTACGCGACAATCTTATGAGTGGTTCCAACATTATCCCAGAGAGCTTAACCAGCGTTTTGTATCAATATGAGCATGAAACACGTGATGTTGATGTTCTAATTTTAAAAAATGATCGTATCAGTGATGTAGAGCCACCATCAGATGACAGTTTAGATCTATATTATGAAGCCAATAAAATGGCGTTCCTTATACCTGAAAACCGTACGATCACACTGGCCGTTTTAAATGAAGAGATGGTAAAGGACCGCATTGAAATCACAGACGAAGAACTGGAACTGGACTATCAAGCCAATGTTGAAACTTTCACGGTTCCCGAACGCCGTGTTATTGAACAAACCATTGGCTCTTCGCCGGAAAAAGCGCAAGAAATATTCAATCTGGCGAAAGACGGAACCAATTTAAAAGGTGCTACGGCGAACGTAAAAGGATCAGACACATCGTATCAGGACCCTGACGAGTTTGAAAAGTCGGGCTTACTGGAAGATATCGCAGATCCGGTCTTTGCAGCTCAAAAATCGGATGTTATCGGCCCCATTGAAACACCGCTTGGATGGCATGTCATTCGTGTGACTGACATTATCGAGCCCGATACAATCCCCTTTGATCAAGTCAAAGAAGATTTGAGAAATGATCTTATGGCTGAACGTATAACCGATGTGATGTTGGATACGGCCAATGATATTGATGACCGCCTTGCAGGAGGTGAAGAATTTAAGAGTGTTGTTGATGAGATAGGCCTCACAACGCAAACGATAGGCCCTTTCAAACAAAGCGGTGTGGCGGTTGATAAGGATGAAGACCTTTTTGGATCATACATGTCAGATCGTGATGAGATACTGGAAACAGCTTTTGGGTTTGATATTGGTGAAAGCGCTCCTATTCTTGAATTAAGAGATGGACGATTTCTAGTTATCCATGTCGATGATGTTCAGGAACAAAGATACAGATCATTTGATGATGTAAAAGATGAACTCGTCCAAAAATGGATGAATGAACAAAAATCATTGACCAATAGAGCCGATGCTCAGGACACGCTCGCCAAAATTAAAGGTGGTATAAGCTTTGGTGATGCGGCAAAAGAGCTGGGTATAGGTAAAAAATCATTCAGCAATATAAAGCGTCGTGATCCCGGAGAAGCAAAACTGCCTCTACAAGCTCTCGATCAGCTCTTTTCATTGCCTGAAGGTGAAACATTACTCTCGCCTTACAATGATGGATATATCCTGGTGAACCTCAAGAATATAAATCTTCCGGATCCTGAAAAAGCCGAGAACGCTGACATATCAAAAATCCAAACTGATCTGTTTCGTGTTTTGCCTGCTGAGGTTGTTAATCAATATCTGGGATCCTTACAGGCATCTTCTAAAGTAAAAATTAATCGTAGATTGCTAGATCAGATGTACGGCACTGAGGATACAGGCAGCTGATGGGTATTTTTCCTGACTTTGAATCCTTTGAAAGTAT
>JBCCLQ010000046.1:0-11298 GCA_039026795.1 Pseudomonadota bacterium | reverse complement strand
TTTCAGCTTTCATGGGTTTGCCTTTAGGCTGCGACGTCCATGTCGTTGTTGTTCATTAAGAACGCGATCATAGCGGCCTTGTTCTCATCTGTCATCTCGTCAATCGCCATAACAGAATCATTCATCTGGCCTGTGGCATCCAGCAAAGCAATCGCATCACCCAAAACAATAACGGGCTTCTGTGATGTCTGGAAACTACCGATAAAGCGCTTTGTGTGTGCCGTTTTCTTGAATTTGGCGTGGCTGCTTTCGCCGCCCAATACGATAACGGCTGAATAATCAACACCCAACGCGACATTCAATTGCTCATCCACCGCGTGGCTGTGTCCCCAATTGCCTTGTGACATACCACTGATCAAACCGCTATCCGTGCTGATAATCTTAACGCTAGCGCCTTGGTCGCGAAGCATTTTTTGCATGGTGATCAAGTGGTCTTCTTGGAAACCGTTGGCGGCCATAGCCGCGATTTTCATTCCTGCTAAAGGTGTATTCATTCTTTATTTCCCTCTTTTTTTGTTGTTGATTCGGGTTTAACCGCTGAAAAGAAATCAGCGCGCTAAAATAAGCATGCGCAAAGTAAAGTCAAGCCTTGTTCTACCGATGTGCAAAATTATTAAGATTTCACCACCACCGCAGACAAGGCGGGGAGAAAAATACCTTTTTCTTCAAAGAGATCTTTACTTATGACCCAACATAGTTATAAAAACTAACTTAGGTTTAGGGCATTGATTAAGGAGTATCTTATGAAAAGTTTACGTATGGCCGTTTTGGCTGCTGGAGTTACAGCGCTGTCTGCGTGTTCCGGCTTTCACGATTTTGATGAAGTTGAGGCTTTGAACGCCGTCCAACCCGTTGGTTCTCCGTTCACACAACGCCTGACTGCTGAATACAGAAACATGACAAATTACGAAGTAGAAGAAGAGCACGATCACGCTGATGGTCTTCACTTCTCCAGAAAAGGTCTGGCAGCCGCCCGTGGGGATGTTGTTATGCCCGAACCTCTATCTGACTGGAACATTAACAAAGCCCACATGGATGAACTTGGCGCTGCACGCGGTCGTTTAATCAATGCCTATGACCTCGGTGCACGCGAATTAATGCCTGACCTATCTGCTGTTGCTCAAGCTCGCTTTGATTGCTGGATCGAACAACAGGAAGAAAACTGGCAAGATGACATCACTGTTTGTAAAAACCAGTTCTTTGATGCCCTTCAACAGATCGAAGCCGGTCTGCCCGCACAAGTGGCACCTCCCGCTCCTATCGTAGAGCCTGTAGCAGAGCCTTTCGATGTTGACCCAAATCAGCCTATGGAAGCTGAAAATGCAATGTACTTGGTCTTCTTCGACTTCGACAAATCTAACATCGGCCCTGGCGCCGCTAGTGTTCTGGATGCTGTTGTTGAGGAAGTAAACCGCAGAAGCCTGAATTTGGTGAATGTTGAAGCTCACACCGATACATCCGGTCCAAAAGCTTACAACCGCCGTCTGGCTATGCGCCGTGCCAACGCCATCCGTGATGGCCTTGTAGAACGGGGCATTGATCCAAACATGATCCGCGTTGAAAGCCGTGGTGAAGAGGACCTACTGGTTCAAACTGCTGATAACGTTCGCGAGCCTGCGAACCGTCGTGGTGAGATCACATTTGAATAGGTCTGGTGATTAGTCAGAAAATACCGTATTTTAGAGGCTGGAACTCATTGTTCTGGCCTTTTTTACGACCTCAACACTAAAAGCACGTATCTTATGGATTATCGTCCGATCTTCTTTATCACTGGAATATTACTATCCACGCTCGCTGTCAGCATGATCTTCCCCATGCTCATTGACCTCTATTATAACAATCCGGATTGGAAGACCTTTTTCCTCTGTATTATCTGGACAGGTTTTTTCGGCGGAATTCTGATACTCAGCAATGTCACAGAGAAATTCACTCTTTCAATCCGACAAGCCTTCCTGCTGACCAGTTCGAGCTGGATTGTGCTGGCACTCTTTTCTGCTCTACCGCTTTGGTTATCAGAGCTCAACCTGAGCTTTACCGACTCTTTCTTTGAAGCCATGTCCGGTATCACCACAACGGGCTCCACAATACTAACGGATATAGAGAGCGCACCACCTGGAATCTTACTGTGGCGGGCTATTCTACAATGGCTGGGTGGTATTGGTATTATTGTGATGGCTCTGTCCGTTTTGCCGTTTCTAAAGGTCGGAGGTATGCAGCTGTTCCGCACAGAGTCTTCCGAGAATGAAAAAGCTATGCCACGCGCAGCCAAACTCGCCGGATCTATTGGTTTTGTATATTTCGGCCTCACCATGATCTGTGCCATTTGTTACACCATGTCAGGACTGACACCTTTTGATTCCATCGCCCATGCCATGACGACAGTCGCAACGGGCGGTTTTTCGACATTCAATAGCTCGTTCGCCGACCATCAATCCATTTGGCTGGATATCACGGCTATCGTCTTTATGGTTTTGGGCGGACTTCCATTCGTGCTGTATCTAAAAGCGATCAATGGCAATCCCGGCGCTCTTTTCCGCGACTCGCAAGTGAAAATGTTCTTCGGACTTATTACGCTCAGCATTTTTGTGATGACACTGTATTTAATCATGAATATGACCATTCCATTGTCTGAAGCTCTGCGTAAATCAGCCTTTAACGTCATTTCGATTATTACAGGAACAGGATACGTGAACGGTGATTACGTGGCCTGGGGTGGCTTTGCGGTCAGCATGCTGTTCTTCCTGATGGTTGTCGGTGGGTGTGCGGGTTCGACAACGTGCGGAATTAAGATTTTCCGCTTTCAGGTCCTTATGGAAGTCGCCAACACCCAATTCAAACAACTTCTGCATCCGAACGGGGTCTTTATCCCGCATTATAACGGACGCCCTATTCCAACCGGCGTTCCGCGCTCTGTGATTGGCTTCTTTTTCTTATATGCGCTTGTCTTCGCCTTATTGGCCATTGCGCTGTCCTTTATCGGTCTGGACTTCCTGACCGCGATGTCCGGCGCAGCTACCTCTCTGTCAAACGTTGGCCCGGGATTAGGCAGCGTCATTGGCCCCACAGGGACATTTGAACCGCTGCCTGATGCCGCTAAGTGGATTTTATGTGTTGGTATGATTTTAGGACGCTTAGAGCTGTTCACGCTTTTGATTATATTCTCTCCGGCCTTCTGGAAGAAATAGACTAAAGCCCCAACTGCTCACGCAACGCCAATTCAATACGATCATCGAGATCACGGATAATCTTATCGACAAAGTCGCGCTGAATTTCCTCACGTTCCGCAATGGATTTACGCTGCGGTATAACCAGCGTTCGATCCATCTTGATCGTGACCCCGGGACCTGAAAACGCACCAGGCGATACACGATAGGCACTCACAACAATGAAAAATCTGTATTCATCTTCATCGGCCAGCCCCGTCCAGCTCACCCATTTATTCGCTTGCGGGATTTCGCGCTGGGTGACACTCGCTTGCTCCAAAACCAAACGGAAAATATCCTCACCCCCTTTGGCAACATAGCGATTACGCGCATAGTCCATAATGGCCACATGCGGCGGCAACGCCATTTCGCCCGATATATCGCTTCTTAATTGTAAGGGATCGTAAACCTGCTGAATATCTACACTCTTCGCCGCAACACCAATAGTACCGATGTGACTATAGGTTTGATGCGCCACCGGCTTTCCGCGCGGATGCGGTGTTTCGGTACATGCTGACAGCATAAGCAGACACAATAACGGCAGGGCAAGATAGTGCAGTCGCATTGGATATCACTCCGTAGAGGTATTTTCAGGTTCGGTTTTTAAACGCATTTTTATTTTATCCCTGAAAACTTTATCATCAAAGATAAAATCACGACTGCAAAACTCACACGTCATAGTAATCTTACCATCTTCAGTAATGTGATCCAGGTCGTCCTCACTCAATGTACTTAGAACCTGTTCGACACGATCTGTTGAACATCGGCAGTCTTTGGTAATAGGTTCGGGTGGGAATATCCGTACGCCCTCTTCGTGGAATAATCGCATCAACAACATATTCTCTCCCAACTCAGGGCTCAGAAACTCATCACGCGTACAACTATCCAGCAAAATCATCGTTCGCCGCCAGTCATCTTCGTTTAAATTACTACTCCAGTTTTCGTTTCGAACGTCATCTTCGGGCATATTTTGCACCATGATACCGGCCGCACGCCACTTGCCGTCACGCTGCCCCACAGCCATTTTAATCCCAGTTCCAATTTGCTCGGACTGCGCAAAATAATGCTGCACACAATCGACCAGTGATGCCCCTTGCAAATCAACAATGCCCTGATAGCGTTCTGCATGCTCACCTTGATCAACCGTAAAGGCCAGATAACCTTTACCCAGTAATTGCGCCAACTGGTTTTGAGAGCGTTCATCAACGCTTAAATCCGATAATTGCTGCATAGCTGAACTCAAACGCTCTGCATTAAAACTCGCACAACCGCGTAATTTATGCGCTGAGGTCATATCACTGACCAACATACTGATTGGGCCATCTCCTTGCGCCTGCAGCGTAAAAACGCCTTCATATTTCAACATAGATGACAGTAACGCTGACAATGCCAGAGTCTCACCGACCAACTGGTTCACAGCTTCCGGATAGTTATGCGGTTCCAAAATTTCGTCTAGAACAGAACCCAGACGCACAATACGCCCGCGCAAGTTGGATTCCTCTAATTGGAAAGACTGGATGATATTGTCATTATTGTCGAAAATCGGATTGCCCGATTCCGGCGCCTCTACGTCACTCATACTTCAATTATACCACAGTTTCTAGGATTTGATCTTATAACCGCTTCTAATCATGGACAAAGTCAGCACGGACAAAACAATATTTGCCACCACCAATACAGCAATCCCGATCATGATATTGCCGTCTGCATGGTCAATGAAACCGTATCGAAACCCGTCAATCATATAAAAGAACGGATTATAGTGCGCCAGCATGTCCCACATTGGCGGTAACTGTGACACCGAATAGAAAGTCCCTGAGAGGAATGTCAGCGGCGTCACAATAAAGTTTGTTACAGCAGCAATATGATCAAATTTATCCGACCATATACCAGCCGCGAGTCCCAGGCTGGAGAGCATCATCGTTCCCAAAACAGCGTACAGAATAATGATTTCTGGATGCGCGACCGGCAAATCAACAAAAACCATCAACGTTATGCCGGTTGCCAAACCAACCGCCAATCCCCTTAAAATACCGCCAATCGTGTAACCCAGATAAAACTCTAACGGGCTTAAGGGCGGCATCAGAACATCGACAATATTCCCCTGCACTTTTCCAATCACAAGCGAGGATGAGGTATTCGAAAACGAATTCTGCACCATTGTCATCATCAACAGACCTGGCGCCAAAAATGTCATATACGGCATATCTCCAACCAAGCGCTCAATACCACCAAAGGCCAAAGCGAACACTGTGTAAAACATCAAGGTCGTAATCACAGGCGCAACAATCGTTTGTGAATACACATTCAAAAATCGTCCAACTTCACGCCAAATCAGCGTTTTTAAACCAATCACATTGATTGCGCCTATTGTCTTCGGCTGGGGCTGTTGTACACTGGAATTATTCATAGTCGGATACCTTAAAAATGACTTTAAAACATAGCGTTGCTGTACAAAATAACAAGGGGGAACGTAAACCTCAGAAAAAGCGAGAAAAACGTCCGCCAAAAAAAATAACGGAAAAATACCTCTACAATTCCGGCCTGGCCTATTTGCAACGCTTTACGGCTAGCAGTGCTCACTTTCATAAAGTCATGATGCGTAAAATTGATCGCTCCTGCAAACATCACGTCGATCAATCTCGCGAAGATTGCGAAACACTTTTGCAAAAAACGATTCTCAAATTTCAAGATTTGGGCTTACTGGATGATACAGCTTACGCTCGCGGCATGGTGACATCACTACGCAGACGTGGCTTATCCTCCAAAGCTATTTTGTTCAAATTGCTGCAAAAGGGATTATCACAGGATGAAATTTTGCAAGCGCTGGCAAGCATAGATGCGGATGACGAAAACGCAGATATAACGGCTGGCTTAAGGCTAGCGAGACGAAAAAAGATCGGCCCCTACCGCACACGTGATAAAGGTGAAGAAAAAGAACTCGCACAACTCGCTCGCTCCGGCTTCGATTACGCCACAAGCCGTAAAATTCTATCTATGGATTTGGATACAGCAGAAGATTTAATTAATTCTCAGTCTTTTTAACGTTTTGGCTGTAAGGAACAGCTGTGGGATGCCCTGCTTGAGAGCGTTTTGTGACACGCTTAGCAGGGAAAATAAGTGTTGCAGTTGTACCAATACCTTTTTGCGAGAACAATTCCAAACGCCCTTCGTGTAATTTAATTAGGGCATCAACGAGCGTAAGCCCAAGCCCGGTTCCTGACCCACTCTTACTCAAATTGCTTTCAATCTGACCAAACGGCGATAATGCTTTTTCGATTTCGTCATCCTCTAAACCAACACCTGTATCTGTGATGGACAAACGCAAATCACCAGAGGAACTCAGCTCGCTAGATATTGTTACACGCCCACCATTCGGTGTGTATTTCACAGCATTTGACAATAGGTTCATAACCATCTGTTTGACCGCCAATTCCTCCCCAATCAAATTCGGAAAGTTTTCTGCAATACTGTTTGTCACAATCATATCATTGGCTTCAATTTTAGGCCCCATCAAATCCAAACACCCTTGCGCCAGAACCTTCAAATCGACCACGCCTTCATTGATTGTCCGATCACCAGCTTCAATACGCGAAACGTCTAGAATTTCGTTGATGACGTTCAACAGACGCTTACCGCCATCATGAATATCCTGGGCATAATTCAAATACTCATCACTTCCGACAGGCCCAAACGCTTGGTTTTTTATGATCTCGGAAAACCCGATAATTGCGTTCAACGGTGTCCGCAATTCATGACTCATATTGGTCAAAAATTCAGACTTCGCGCGCGACGCTAAGTCAGATTGAATTTTAGCATCACGCAACTTTATCTCCCCCTGCTTGCGCTCAGTAACATCACTCATACTACCTTCGTAAAACATCAAGCGATCAGCATCATCGACAACGGCGCGAGTGCGTTCAAAAACCCAACTGACAGACCCGTCATTTTTATACACTTCGAATTCCGAAGTTTGAGTATTTTTGAAATCCTCAATATCTCTTAAAAAGCGCGAACGTTTTCGAGTGTCTTTATAAATGCTACGATTAACATCACGCACCGATGCCAACAAGTCTTTCGGAGAGTTATAGCCCAAAGTGCGGGCCATAGCTGGGTTTGCGCTCAAATATTGCCCATCTTCTGATATTTGGTAAATACCACCAGCTGCATTCTCAACGATAGTACGGTACTTTCTTTCCGCTTCACCTAATGCCTGTTCAGTTCTTTTACGCTCTTCAATATCGGTAATTGTACCGACAACATGCATATTTTTATCGTCATCATGGCGCAGCATCGAAACTCCCAACTCAACAGCTCTATAATCTCCGTCTGCCGTACGAATACGCGTAAAAGATCGGTAAGCCTGTTTCTTCCCTTGCACCAATAATTTAAAATTATCTTTTTGATCTTGTTGGTCTTGCGGATACAAATACTCAAACAAATCACCTCCAACAGACTCATCAACACCTATGCCTGTAATAGAAGTCCATGGTTCATTTAAAAATTGAATAATACCATCAGTATCTGTTTCAAAGATAATGTCACTGACTGAATTTATGATAGCACGATTTTCACGTTCAGCTTTTTTAATAGCTTTGTTGAGCTTTTCTCGCCCCTTCATTTCAACGCTTAGATCAAAGTTCTTTTGCGCCAATGTTTTATTCATCGTGGAAAGACGTTCTGATTGTTTTTGATTGTTACGAACATACAACGTTCCAATCAGTGTTAAACTCAAACCAAATAATAAAAGTAAAAACGGAATATTCCTTATAAAAGCCTCTCGTTCCGTGACTGAAACACCTACACTGACAAAAACGGGAGTACTCCCCAATAACACCTGAAATCGTTCGGATGTATGGACATTGTCGTTTTTCTGTCCATTCGAGATAAATTGATAAAGAGGAAATGACACAAAGTTATCACGGTATTGAACCATCAAATCAGCGAGCGCTTCTTGACGCCCCAACCAATCTATTAAAACTGTTTCAAGCTCTACTACAGCAATCAGATATCCCGTTATGATCTGATCATCGTTTACGATGGCACGAACCAGGCCAATAGGACGTTGCATATTGCCGTTTTGTGATTCAAATGTTTCTATATTTTTGAAATCTACAATTAATTGAGCTTGCGATGATGGCTGCGTAATACGTGACGTAATAAAGTTTGAAAAGTTATTTGATGACGCATCAATAAATTTTTTAGATTTACTGTAAAGCTCTCTTGAAATCCATTGATCTTCTTGGCGAGACACCCAAATTAGATTTGAAAAATCGTCTAAGCGGATAGGCGCTCCGCTGATAATTTCTCTAAAATCATCCTTATTCTCTTCATGTGCCACGGATATTAAAACACCAAGAGCATATAGAGATTGGTCTAGATCAGAGAATTCATCATTGATATAGCTGCGTGCCTCCATGGGTAAACGGGACAGACTCTCATCAACAATATCGGATACAAAAATAGATAGAATAAAATAGGCAGTGAGCGTCAGGATCAAACCATTAAAAAACACCATAAGCTGCGCAAAATTGCCCGAGAAAAAGCTCTGCCCCTTTCTCGACCCACGCCCTTTAATTTCATCGAACTGATAATCGTCGGATTGATCAGTCATGTTCGCCCACTTCTTTGTTGTCCGCTTCAATGCCCATTAGAAAGGCATATTTACTCCCTTATACCATGCGGAATTTGGGTTAAAACTTTGCTAATACTAGCAAATTTCTTATTCCTGGCCCATCTGCTTGTAACTTACGTATGTATCCTTTTCTGCGTAAAATTCTTGACGAAACACCCAGAAAAGCCTAATTTTGCGGCATCGCAATAAGTTTTTATTTTCTATATTTGATGTCTTTTTCAGGAGAAAAACAATGACACAAGGCAAATCAAACGACGGCTTTTTTGGAACTGATTTTACGAAGGGTTTAACCTCAATGCCTTTCGACCTGCAAAGCTTTATGGATTTACAGCGAAAGAACCTACAAGCCTTTGGCGAAGCGCAGCAATTGGCTATGGAAAATATCCAGGCTGTTGCACAAAAACAAGGTGAATTCATCTCGCAAATGGTCGAAGAAAATTCAAAACTAGCCAAGGACATGATGGCCGAAGGCAGTACAGAAGAAAAAGTCGCGCGTCAGGCTGATATGGTGAAACACGCTTACGAAACATCCATGATTAACGCACAAAAAATTGCTGAGATGGTCGGCGCTTCTAATCAGCAAACGAGTGAGATCATCAATAAACGAATTTCATGTTCGTTAGGTGAGATGAAGGCATCAATGGAAAAAGCACAAAAACAAACAACAAAAGCAGCCTAAAGCAAAAAATAGAAAAGAAGGAAGCCGCCTTCATGGGCGGCTTTTTATATGACATGACGATAGACTATGACGATTTTTTAAAAGTGGATATTCGCGTTGGAACGGTTATTGATGCGCAGGAATTCCCAGAAGCGCGCAAACCCGCTTATAAACTCCGTATCGATTTTGGAGATGAAATCGGTATCAAAAAAACCTCAGCCCAGATTACTGCACACTACACACCTGAAAAGCTGATTGGGAAGAAAGTATGCGCCGTTGTAAACTTTCCGCCGCGTCAAATAGGTCCTTTTATGTCGGAAGTTCTAACCTTGGGTTTTTCGGATAGTAACGGTGATGTTGTATTAATAGCTCCGGATCAAGATGTACCCAACGGCGAACGAATGCACTAATCTTTACAGCGGCAATTCGATAACAACTTTTAAGCCGCTTTTTTCGCTTTTATGAAGTGATATTTCGCCTCCATGGCTATGAACAATATCTCTCGCGATTGGTAACCCCAATCCGACACCACCGGTTTTTTGATTGCGTGAACTTTCAACCCTGAAAAACGGTTTGAAAAGGTCGTCATAAAGGGTTTCATCAACACCCGGCCCATCATCATCAATCACAATACTGAAAGCATCTTTACCAGTTTTAGAGGCATGAACCCAAACATTGTCCGCATATTTTGCTGCATTACCAACCAAATTGACCAGACATCTACGAAATGCGATCGGGCGCAGCATCAAAGTCATTTTTTCATCAACGGAAGTATGTATTTTTGCGTTTGTCTCTGACAACACATCGACGACACTTTCCATTAAAAGCCTCACATCCATACGCTGTAAATCTTCGTCTCCCTCACCACGCACAAAATCCAGATATGCATTAATCATACGCTCCATGTCGCCCATGTCTTTTTTCAGGCTTTCGATCGTTTTTTGATCCTCCATCTGATCTTCTAACATCGCAACTTGAAGTTTCATGCGGGTTAGTGGCGTTCTCAAATCATGTGACACACCCGCCAACATCGATGTACGTTGCTGTATCTGACGATCAAGGCGCTCCCTCATCGTTAAAAAAGCCTGTGCCGCAGCGCGAACTTCACGCGCACCGGACGGCTTCAAATAACTAACTTCCTGCCCCTTACCAAACCGCTCTGCGGCTACGGCCAGTTTTCTTATTGGACGAATTTGATTACGCATAAATAATATGGCTATAGCCAACATTAACAAAGATGATCCTACCATCCACAAAAGGAAAACGTAACTGGATGACGAGAACAATCGGCGGATAGGCGCATTGACCGTTAGCTTGCCATTATCTAACTGAACATGCACCACAACCCATTTTTCTTCGAGTGACAACGCAATATCATGCGGTCTTTGCAAATATTTATCCAAGGCCTCTGCCAGTGAGTCAGCAGCAATCGCTGCCCAGAATATATATTCCTCATTTTTGATCTCCAGGGTTTCGCCACCCTCGAATGTAACATCCAGATTCAAGAACTCACGCGCATAATTGCTGATCATACTGGCGCTTTGCGAATTCGGCTCATTTTCATACCGATCTGCAATAATCGCAATTTCGCCGGCCAAAGCAAAAGCCAGCCGTTCTGTCACTTCATCCCAATGCCGATCAAAAAACATAAACGTCGTAAAAGCCTGAATGATCAATACCGGCGTCACAAGGATCATTAGGGAACGCCCCAGCAAGCTACGTGGTAAAAACTTCTTTATTTTGGATTCACTCATATGGCTTCACCACCACGTAAAACATATCCTTTACCGCGAACAGTCATC
>JBCCLQ010000045.1:0-11325 GCA_039026795.1 Pseudomonadota bacterium | reverse complement strand
GGCCACTTTGAAAATGCGACCCTTCGCTGATCGTCGTTTCAGGCGCAATGCGCGCATATCCTTCGATAAAACGCTCCCGCTCAATTCTGCCCGTAACATTAACCATAAACCTAGCCCTTTTATAAAGAGGTAAGGTTTTACGGTGTTTTTTACATTATGACAATATTTTTATGATTTTATCAATGATTACTTATACTTATCGATTGCGATTTTAACCATGCCTTTGAGTTCTTCGGCCATTTCCCCTTCGGCATCTTTCAACTGTTGTTTATTCACAACGGTCATCGCATCGACGTGCGCCTGAATAATCACACGCTGCGCTTCCAAATTCAGTTCCGTTTCTCCGATATAATCACGCAAAGATTCAGAAAAATAAGCCGTCAGATGGGCATCTGACAACACAGCCAAATCCTTGATTTCATGAGCAAGTGTAAAAATACGCTCGGACAGTTCTGCCCGCTCATCATTATCCGGAAGATCCCGCATATCTTCCCATGCTTTCGTCAATTCTTCTAAATATCCTGAAATAGCAGCCGGGCATTCTTTTTTCAGGTTTTCAACCATGCGTTCTGCTTCGGCAATGCCCTTGGGATCAACCTGCCCGACATTCAGATCATCCTTTTTGACAAGTCCCATTTTATCGAGCAAACGATTGGGGAGTTCTATGAGCTGTATCTTCATTTCTTTTTGACCACCTGAATTTCTTCAGCCGTTGTTTTGCGGCGATCTTCGAAATTGATGACTTGTTCCTGTCTACGACGGTCGGGCCCGAAATAGGTTTTTATATTCACAAAAGGTCTGGGATGTTCAATGACATTGCAAATACGGGACGCCAAACCTTTGGCCGAAATTGGTTTTACCAATGTTTCGTTCGCGCCGAGATCCCGTGCCGCGGCTACAATTTTTTCGGTTGTAAATCCACTAATCACCACTACAGGCATGAATTTGATTTCATCCTTCGAATGGCAACGAATCCAGTTGAGAAGCTCTTCCCCTGAGCCACCCGGCATCAGCCAGTCCATCAGAACAATATCGACATTTGTGATAAAGCGGGATTTGGAGCGCGCCTGTGTGACGGTTAGTACTTCAATCGCCTCTTTGGCGTTGTGGCACTCCATAATATCACCCACGCTAAACGCCTTGAGCATAGAGGCCATAAGCGTGGACATATAAGTCGAATCTTCAACAACCAGCACAGTGAAATTGCTTAAGTCATAGGCTTCTGGGGCATTGGGGTCTCGGGCACCTGGGAACACAGCTTTTTATCCTTATTCAGAACCACCATCATACCAGCGCAAGGCTATCTATCAAGATGCGTTTTTTCGCAAAACGTCTATCAACTCTCTTTCTGTGTCAGACAAGTTTTTAAGGCCTTTGGTATCATTGATGAAAGCCAAAAGGTTATTGGTATAGAGTTTTTTGTCATCCTTTGTTTGCAGAAATTCAGCAAAACCATTGATAAAGTCAGCCGATAATTCACCGTCAACAATAACGCGGTCGCGATCTATATTATAAGTTACTTTACCATCATAAACCTGCCTGCCGGCAGCGCATTGCGCAATCAAACGTGACTTATATTGACCGAACCATCGGATCCACGGGTCTTCACCGACAAGCGGGTTGTTTTTGATCGGTGACGTATCGCGCATATTATAAGCGGCGCGGATAAAATGATCGACATGCGGGTGAATATCTTCCCGAGTATTTTGTGTAACAGGCTCATCCAGATCAACACCGGACCATAGCAAGAGAATTTCAACGATTTCTTTATCAACTGCGTTAATTTGTCCAAACACATACGCCTCATTTTGCGCACAGAGCATTTCAACACGGTCACGCAGATCGCGGTTTCCGGCCATGGCATAAGTCATATTGGGAATGCGACCAACGCCGCGCAGCTCGAATTGTATTTCGGTCGTTGCTGACGGCTCGACACCACGAGAAAAAAGCCAGAAAAAAGCCATTGCCCCGACCATACCAACAATCAAGACTGCGGAGGCCAGAAGGGATTTGCGTTCAATCTTTGCAATAAGAGACGATAAGCTCATCTCTCCATTTTATCAAAGCTAGGCGGCTTCAGCCAGTTTTCCATCCAAGGCTTCACGAATGAGCGCCACCGTCTTGTCTTTACCGTATAGCGCCACAAAGGAGCCAAAGCGTGGTCCCTGAGTTTGTCCAATCAAGACTTCATAGATTGCCTGGAACCAATTGCGAAGTTCTTTTTTATCGTAGCCGTTTTCTTTACCGGCACTGAACACTTCCGTTTGCAAATCTTCGGCCGTTGCATCGGCAGCCATATTTTCAAGACGATTGGCCAGATCTTCCAAAGCAGCGCGTTCGCGATCATCCGGAAGGCGATATTTTTTAGTTGGCACGACGAAATCTTCATAGTATTTTACTGCACATTCGACTAGCTTATCCAGAAGTGGTGCACTTTCCGGAGAGGCTTCGGGGCTGTAGAGTTTAATAAAACCCCACATGGTTTCTTTATCATGGGCATTCGACGCCGAAGCCAAGTTCAACAACAATGCGAATCTGACCGGCGTTTCCGGCGGCATGTTGCCTTCGTGAATATAAAAAGCCGGGTTTTCGAGTTGTTTATCCGGTTCATTCCCCTGCCCCGGTAATTTTTCAGCGAAAGATAAATATTCATCCACAGCTTTCGGAATGACGTCAAAATACAATTTCTTACCCGAAGTCGGGCGTTGATACATGTAATAAGACAGGGACTCATTCGGTGCATATGTGAGCCACTCCTCAACTGTGATACCGTTTCCTTTAGATTTAGAAATCTTTTGGTTTTCCTCATCCAGAAACAGTTTGTAATGGAAACCTGCCGGTTTTTTGCCACCTAGAATTTCCGTGATTTTTCCGGCAATATCGGCAGAGGAAATCAAATCTTCACCCGCCATTTCATAATCGACATCCAGCGCATACCAACGCATCCCCCAGTCTGGGCGCCATTGCGCCTTGCAGTTACCGCCTGTAACCAGCACTTCGGTTTTTGTGCCGTCTTCATCTTCAAATACGACCGTGCCTGCATCAGCGTTTGTTTCAAGGATTGGGACTTGCAGCACTTTTCCTGATGTCGGTGACACAGGTAAGAACGGTGAATAGGTCGCGGCGCGCTCCTCGCCCAAAATCGGGATCACAGCTTGTTTCACTTCCTCATGCAGTTGCAGCATTTTCAACAAAGCTTCATCGAATTCACCTGATGTATAAGTGTCCGTTGAGGATTTGAATTCGTAATCAAAACCAAAAGAGTCCAGAAACTCATTGAGCTTCGCATTATTGTGATGCGCGAAGCTTTCACACTTCTCAAATGGATCCGGCACTTTTGTGAGTGGTTTGCTTAGATGTTCGGCCAACATCTCCTGATTGGGGACGTTGGTCGGGACTTTGCGGAAGCCGTCCATATCATCGGAAAAGCAGATGAGTTTGGTCGGGATATCAGAGATACAATGAAACGCATGGCGCACCATGGATGTGCGTGCGACTTCGCCAAACGTACCGATATGCGGCAAGCCGGACGGACCGTAGCCCGTTTCGAATAAGACATAGCCCTTGTCCGGCGTCTTGCCCTGCAAGCGGCCCAGAACCTTTTTAGCCTCTTCAAACGGCCAAGTGCGGGCTTCAAGAGCGAGGGAGCGGTCAATTTTTATGTCTGTCATCGTAAGTCTCTGTGTTATAATAATATTTATGATTTGTTGTGGCGGAAATCATCACAAAAAGCAAGCAAAACCAAGGGATACAGAGTCAGGTAGTATCATTATCTGGATTTTGGTCGCCGTAGCGTTATTCGCGGCGTTGAATTTTGCATTCACCAAGGGATTTCGGACAGGCGAAGCGACCGTGAGTGACGAAAAAGCGCGCCTACTAGCCACAGAAATTGTTGATTATGGCCGGACTGTGCAGCAAGCAGTACGTCTGCTACAAATCAATGGGTGTGATGAAACCGAAGTTAGTTTTGATCAAGCGATTGTGAGCGGTTATAGCAACTCAAACGCACCAGCAGATAACTCTTGCCATGTTTTTAATCCGGGTGGAGGCGGTTTGAACTGGAGTTCTACAGCTTTGGATATTCAGGATAGTGATTTTTCTTATGAAGGGCTTGATGATGGTTACGGAACATGGCTGTATGCTTATCCGAATGTCGTTGATGTAGGCATTAATGGAAGGTGTGAACTTGTTGCTTTCCTGAATTGGATACCTCGTAATGTTTGTATTCAAATTAATGAAAAACTTGGTATTGACAATCCATCCGGTGAACCACCAAGAGAAGCTGATTGGGCAGGTAGACAAGAATTTATTGGTGTATATGATATTTCTTGCGCTCAAATTTCCACCCCTGCAGGAGATTTCGAAGGGAAATTAAATGGCTGTTACGAAGGCAACCATCCAAATCAGCCGAATGGATCCTATCATTTTTATCAAGTTTTAATTGTGCGGTGAGGATGCGAATGAAAAACGAAAGCGGAAATGTTCTGATTATTTTGTTGGTGGCGATTGTGTTGCTCGGCGCCCTCACCGCCCTGCTCACCCGCTCCGGCGGCTCCACCAATGAAACCGGCGAGCTTGAGCAGCAAAGCATAGTAGTCAGTGAAATCCTTCGATATGCAAGTAGTATAGAAGCCGCTGTCACACGTTTGCGACAACGTGGTTGCTCCGAGAACCAGTTAAGCTTTCAATATGACGCAGACGGTGATGGCGATTATACCGATACAGGTGAAACACCAGACTACCGGAATGCCAATGCGCCATCAGATTTATCGTGCCATATTTTTCACCCCAATGGCGGCGGACAGACCTATGAAAGTCCTGAGGCAGATTGGCTTGATAGTACACACAGTGCAATAGTCACATACGGTGATTATGCTTTTACAAGACGAACAGAAATTGCTGACGTAGGTGAAAATACTGAAAAAGATCTCACATTATTCATAAACTTTATTATAAGAGATTTATGCGTTGCCATTAATAATACACTAGATTTGCCAAACCCTTCAGGCGAGCCGCCCGTGGATGATGGAGATTTTAATTCAACAGATCTTTTTGACGGTACTTTTGATACGGGAAGCGTTAGTGATGTCAACCCACCCGAGCTTATAGGTGAAAAATCCGGATGTTTTAAACATAGTTCTAATGATCAATACTTTTTTTATCACGTCCTTATCGCGCGTTAAAAACCCGACCTTGAGATTGGCTGTTAAAGCCTTTATATCTGGACTAAGAATTTTTCTTGCATCACGGACTTGATCCGGAATCTTGTGCGGTTGACGCCTGAGATCCCTGATTCCGCAGGGATGCAATAAGGGGTAGCAGAAATGCAATCCGGGTAGCAGGGATGCAGTAAAAGTAGGATGCAACAAGAGGCGAGCAATGGCAGGCGATAAAACCGTTACAATAGACGACATCAAAGAGATTGGCAGTGTCAGAGATTTATGGACCGAAACGGTCGATATCTGGCAGCACGGATTTATGGGCGTGGATATCGGCAAGATGCTGACCGCTATTGCGATTTTTGTCGGCTTCCTCTTCTTACGCGGATTGTTCGGCAAATATGTTTTAAACCACTTACACAAATTCACACAAAAAACGAACACGCGGATTGATGACAAGGTTGTCGAAGCTTTAATCCCGCCGATTAAATTCGTACCCGTGATTTTGGGTGTGTTTTTCGCAGTTCAATATTCCGGACTCTACGACACGCTCGGCGATTTGTATTACAACGTCATGCGCTCTTTGATCGTATTTACGATTTTCTGGGCGTTGCATCGATCCATCACACCGATATCACATGGTATGCATAAATTGGAGCGCTTACTCAGCAAAGCGCTGGTTGATTGGTTGTTTAAGGTCGTTAAAGTGCTCGTCGTCTTTTTGGGTGCGGCGATTATTCTGGAACTGTGGGGAATTCAGGTCGCCCCGCTTCTTGCCGGTTTGGGTTTATTCGGTGCCGCCGTGGCCTTGGGCGCGCAGGACTTGTTCAAAAACCTGATCGGTGGTGTCACAGTGCTGGCCGAAAAACGTTTTCACCCCGGGGAGTGGATTAAGGTAGACGGCGTGGTGGAAGGGACAGTTGAGTCCATCGGATTCCGTTCCACGAAGGTGCGTCGCTTTGACAAAGCCCCCGTGGATGTGCCGAACTCTCAGCTTTCCGATGCCGCCGTTATCAATTTCTCGCGCATGACGCACAGACGCATTTACTGGATGATTGGTGTAGAATATCGCACAACAGTCGAGCAGTTGAAAATCATCCGCGATGAAATCACAAAAGTACTGTACGATGATGAACGGTACGATACCGAAGTCACGACGTTTGTGCGCGTGGATAGTTTTGGCGCATCGTCGATTGATATTCTGATTTACTGTTTCACCAAAACGACCAATTGGGGTGAGTGGTTGGAGATCAAAGAAGATCTGGCGATGAAGATCAAAGAGATTGTCGAAGTGAAAGCCGGAACCGGTTTTGCCTTCCCATCGCAATCCATTTACATCGAAAGCATGCCTGGGGATACACCGGAAATGTTTGTTCCGCCTACTGACAAGGGTGATAAAGCCGCCTAATATAGCGGAATGTCGCAACCGCTCGCCGAAAAGCCGAAATCCATTGCCTTGCCTGATGTGCCTGTTGTCTGGGCGACAACAAAAAAGGCGTATGTGCTGACGACGGATGGAGAGCTGCAAACTCCGCCCAAACATAAAGCGCAGCAATTATTGCACAAACAGTCTGTTTTGGCCTGTCATATGCCCTATACGTGCAAGCGATTGGGCGCAGAGGATTTGTTCGGGTTTGATGTACTGGAGCTCTTTGCATTCGTGCATCCCGGTGTGTTTTGTGTGCCCACGCCAAGTGGCCTCGCCAAAGCTCTAGGATTGAGCACACCGGACGGCCCAGATGATTATCCGTTTACGTTATTGGAATGTGTAAAAGCATTATTCAGTGATTTGGTGCAAGACCCATGGCGAGCAAAGGCGAACCCGATCGAGATTGCATCCGCCATGGGGCAACAGGGTCAGGGGTGGAGCTGGACGCCGTTTGTCTATGCCGCGCTTGGTCAGACCTATAACGCCGATGATATTGTGATCAGCAAATCGGCGCTCAATGTCTGGAAGAATTTACCCGAATGGGCTGAGGATGCGCCGCCCCCTGCCCCATCCTATCATGCCGTTACGGGTGAAGAAGCGCGTGCGAAATTACAGGAGCTTTTAAAGACGGATAGCGGTGCGGAAGCGCGGCCGCAACAGTTGGACTATGCGAGCAAAATGACAGCGGCATTTGCACCTGTTCAAGATGTTGATGCCGGACCGAACACGGTATTGTTAGAAGCCGGAACGGGCACGGGAAAAACACTAGGCTACCTCGCCCCCGCTTCCGTGTGGGCGGAGAAAAACCAAGGCGCTGTGTGGGTATCAACCTATACCAAAAATCTACAGCGGCAGATTGAACAGGAATTGGATCGTGTCTATCCCGATCCGGATATCAAGGATGCCAAGACAGCCGTACGCAAGGGTCGGGAGAATTATTTATGTTTGTTGAACTTAGAAGATACGGCAGCAGGTGCCGCGCTATCGCGTCATCCGAACCACGCCATTGCAGCCGGAATTATGGCGCGCTGGGTTGCCGCCACACCCGATGGAGACTTAACGGGAGCCTCTTTTCCCGGATGGTTGGTTGGGTTATTGGGATATCAGCATACCAGTGGTTTGGCAGACAAGCGTGGAGAATGCATTTATTCGGCGTGTGATCATTACCACCGATGTTTTGTGGAACAGGCAGTCCGCAAATCCAATCATGCACGTATGGTGGTTGCCAATCATGCACTTGTTATGATTCAAACGGCGCTATCAGGTGAAGGAGAAGAATTACCCAAACGCTATGTGTTTGATGAAGGCCATCATTTGTTTGATGCGGCAGATAGTGCGTTTGCAGGGCATTTAACGGCACGTGAGACACGGGATTTACGGCGTTGGATTTTGGGCGCAGAAGGTGGGAAGCGATCCCGCGCGCGTGGCCTCAAACGCAGATGTGAAGATTTGGTCGTAGGGAATGACGATGCCGAACGTATGTTGCAAGATATTTTGCACTTCGCCCGTACACTCACCAGTGATGGATGGACAACACGCCTGAAAGACGGAAAACCGAAAGGACCAGCGGAGAGTTTTATCTTTGCCGTTTATCAACAAACCTATGCGCGCGCGAACGGACGTGACGGCCCGTATTCATTGGAAACCGAAACCTACCCCCTTAACGACGGATTGTCCGAAAAGGCTGTGGCGTTAAAAGAGGCGCTCACAGCTTTACAAAAACCGATGCAAAATTTGAGTGTCTGGATGCGCGGGCATTTGAATGAACATGCAGAAACACTGGACAGTGATACACGCAAGCGCTTTGAGGCCGTGATTGCAGCGCTAGAACGGCGCGGGCGTATGACGTTATCAGCTTGGACATCTATGCTGGAAACGCTGATAGAGCAGAGCAAGAGCGATGATTTTGTCGATTGGATGGAGATTGAACGCGGTGGCGGTAAGACGCTGGATATCGGCTTGTATCGCCATTGGGTTGATCCGATGCGTCCATTTTCAGCAGCCATTGCACCGCATGCTCATGGTGTTGCCGTGACATCCGCGACCTTACGAGATGGAACCGGTGATGAGGCACAAGACTGGAAAGCCGCGATGCAGCGCACAGGATTGGAACGTCTAAATCCCGATACTGTGAAAGAGCATTTTTCATCGCCGTTTGATTACGCGCAGCAGACCAGAATTCTTGTGATCAATGATGTGCGCAAAGATGACATGGATCAGGTTGCTTCGGCTTACCGGGAATTGTTTAAGGCCTCGAATGGTAGTGCACTCGGGTTGTTTACGGCTATATCACGCGTGCGTGCTGTGTATCAGCGTATTGCCGATCACATGGAAGATGTGAGCATTCCGCTCTACGCCCAGCATGTTGATGAAATGGACACAGGCACATTGGTTGATATCTTTCGGGATGAGAGACAATCTTGCTTAATCGGCACGGATGCCATTCGCGATGGCGTGGATGTGCCCGGTGATTCATTGCGTTTGATTGTGTTTGACCGTGTGCCGTGGCCGCGCCCGACCATTTTACACAAAGCCCGGCGCGAGCTTTTTGGTAAAAAGCAATATGATGACATGATCACGCGATTGAAAATTAAGCAAGCCTATGGCCGTTTGATCCGTAGAGCAGATGATAAGGGCGTGTTTGTGATGTTAGATTCGATGCTGCCATCCCGATTGCTTGGTGCGTTCCCCGAAAGCGTTGAGATTCAGCGTATTGGCTTGAAAGAAGCCATTGAAAATATACAAAATTTCTTGAATCCGTAAATAAGTGGCTTATAGTCCTTACAAATTAAACAGCATTTTGCATCCCGGACGTGATCCGGGATCTCATGCCCCAAAACAAATAGATCCCAAATCAAGTTTGGGATGCATATGTGAGTAATGACATTTTTTGCTGAAAACTGGCCATATCTAGACCCCGCTGATGAGTTTGAAAGAATCTGTGATCAGCGCTATGCCTTATTTTTCGATAGCAATTGTGATGGAAACCCGCAAAACCGTTATAGCTATATCTGCTGGAACCCCGTTGAAATGATTGAATCCAAGGATGGTGTGATCAGCATTACCAACGCCCGCGAGCAATCGCAATTTGAGGGGAATCCGTTCGAGGTTCTGCAAGGCCGTTTAGAGCTATACGGTATGGACAAGGCTTTAGATCCAGATTTACCGCCGTTTCAAGGCGGCGCTGCGGGCATGTTCGGATATGATTTGGGCCGCGATTTGGAACGCCTGCCGACACTTGCGCAAGATGATTTGAACTGCCCCGATATGGCGATTGGAATTTATGATCAGGTGATTGCGTACGACCATGAAACCGAGCAAGCGTGGTTCATCGTTCACGCCAAAAACGAAAAAGATTTTCAGCGCCGCAAAGTCATGTTGATGATGATGGATGGTGCAAACCATGAAAGCGACCCATATAACCCTGTTGAATGGATCACAGATAAAACATCATCTGATTATATGAGCGATATTCAAGCCGCAATTGATAATATTTACGCGGGTGAAGTGTTTCAGGTAAATTTATCGCGCCGCCTGGAAGCCGATGTACCAATAGGGTTTTCAAAGTATGGGCATTATAAATATGTGCGGGATATCAACCCCGCGCCCTTTTCAGCCTTTATGAATTTCGGGGAATTTCAAATTGCCTCCAGCTCTCCCGAGCAGTTTTTACATGTACAGGATAATGTTATTACGACACGACCGATCAAAGGGACATTGCCATCGTCCGAACCTATTCAAAAACTGAAAGACAGTGATAAAGACCGCGCGGAAAATTTGATGATTGTCGATTTGATGCGCAATGATTTATCGAAGGTTGCAGATTATTTGTCCGTGAGCGTGCCGCAATTGTTTGAGATCGAAACATACGAAGGCGTTCATCACATGGTATCAACCGTGCAGGCCAAATTGATGCCGGGTAAAGGTTCAGTTGATACATTACAAGCTTGCTTTCCCGGTGGATCTGTGACGGGTGCGCCCAAAATCCGTGCCATGGAATTGATTGAAGAAATGGAACCTTACAGACGTGGGCCATATTGCGGTTCGCTGGGACTGATCGGTTTTGATGGATATATGAATACGTCCATCACCATTCGTACGCTTATATATGCGAACGAAAATATATATTTGCAGACAGGTGGCGGCATTGTGTCTGACTCAAAACCCGAAGCCGAATTGCAAGAAACACTCGATAAAGCGGACGCGCTCTTGGGGAGTTTCGAGCATCCGAAAAGGAGGCAGGCGTGATCACAACTTTATGGCTGAACGGAGAGTTCGTCACAAAAGACAAACCGTTGATCCATCATGATGATAGCGGGTTTTTACGTGCGAACGGCGTGTTTGACTCTATGTTGGCGGTCAATGGTATGCCCGTGAATGCGCAGGAGCATTATTTGCGCCTGATGCATGATTGTGAAGTGGTGTTGCGTTATGCCCCAGATTTGAGCTTTGATCAATTTTATGAGACCGCGCAAAATTTGCTGCGCGAAAACGGTATTGATACAGATCATTACGCACGCATTCGCACGCAAGTGACAGGCGGAATTTTAAAAGAGTTTTTGGGTAAGCCCGATAATCCCACAATTTCGATGAGTTGTTCACGCACCCGCACGCCCGATAATCAGGAACATATCATCGAAATTGTGGGATTATCGGGCTTACCCAAAAACTCTTTTAAAATTCCGCCTGTCACTTGCGTGCGAATGCGTGCGTAATGATCTGTATCAATACCGTTTT
>JBCCLQ010000044.1:0-11374 GCA_039026795.1 Pseudomonadota bacterium | reverse complement strand
TGTTTTAGAGAATTGTAAAAAGCTGGATTACACAAAAAGTTTTTGCGCCATGCAGGACGCCCGCGCAAAAGGCGGCAATGAACCGATCCTGACCAACACGGACGGGAATGTCGCCTGCGCCTCCACATCATCCTTGTTTATTGTCGAAAGTGGCAATGTGATAACGCCGAAATTGTCGGATGGGATATTGGATAGCTTATCCCGCAGAGAATTGATCCGCACGTATGGAGCGAAAGAAGAGAGTATTTCCGTGGAGCGTTTCAAAGAAGCCGATCACATCTTTCTAACCAACACCATTCGGGGCGTGCGGCCCATCGTGGAATTAAACGGTGAGCGAAAGGAAGAAGGCAAGCTGGACCTCGTCCCTGCTCTCAACAATCAGATTTTTAAGGCTGCTTAAGCCGCGAGAGCGGCTTTTTTGATTTCGGCGAAAGTGATTTGTTGTTCAATTTTGGATTTTGCCAGATCGTCCTGTACGACACCCATCTCATCATTCAGATTTTGAATTTGTTTATCCAGATCAGCAGCGGACAGATCAGCGAGGTTTTCTGCCTCTTCGGCCAACACAGTTAAATTATCAGCCGTGATGTCGGCAAAACCGCCGGCGATGAAAATTTTCTCCGGATTATCACCTTCAGTCTTCCAGATTTCAACAACACCGGGTTTGATGGTCGCCACAGTTGCCGCATGGTTCGCACGCACACCCATATAACCTTCTTCACCTGGGATCATAACCTGCCATGCCTGTTCGGACATCAATTTGGCTTCCGGAGAGACCAGTTCAAAATTAAATGTTTTTGCCTCAGACATGATTAAGCCTCAATCTTCCATTTGAGCTGAAATTCCAGCTCTTCTTCGCCATCACCGCGTTCATGTTCGATGTTAAAGATCGCACGATCAGGCACGTAAATACGTTCACCTGCCACCTGAATTTCAAAATTCTCACCCGCTTCCAGATCATCAGCCAAGCGTCTAAGCTTCGCCACGAATTCGGACGTGGAATAAGATTTTTCAATATCGCGATCTTCTTTAGACATCGTTTTTCCTTACGCAGCTTCGGCGGCCATTTTGGCAGCTTTGGCTTCGGCTTCTTCGATTGTTCCACACATATAGAATGCAGCTTCCGGTAAGTGATCGTAGTCACCGGCAACAATCGCTTTAAAGCCTTTGATTGTGTCTTCCAGTTCAACAAATACACCCAGTGTCCCTGTAAAGACCTCGGCCACGTGGAAAGGTTGAGACAAGAAGCGCTGAATCTTACGCGCACGGGCCACAACCAGCTTGTCTTCCTCTGATAATTCATCCATACCAAGAATGGCGATGATGTCCTGAAGCGCTTTATAGGTCTGCAGTGTTTTCTGAACGTCGGCTGCGACTTTATAATGTTCTTCACCCACCACACGTGGATCCAGAATACGGGATGTAGAATCCAATGGATCAACCGCAGGGTAAATACCAAGCTCAGCAATCTGACGAGACAGAACTGTTGTCGCATCCAAGTGAGAGAATGTTGTTGCAGGCGCAGGGTCGGTCAAGTCATCAGCCGGCACGTAAACAGCCTGCACAGATGTAATAGATCCTTTGTTAGTCGATGTAATACGTTCCTGCAACGCACCCATATCAGTAGACAGTGTTGGTTGGTAACCCACAGCAGATGGGATACGACCGAGAAGCGCGGACACTTCCGCCCCTGCCTGTGTGAAACGGAATACGTTATCCATGAAGAATAGAACGTCCTGACCTTCTTCATCACGGAAATATTCCGCCATAGTCACACCGGTCAATGCCACACGGGCACGCGCACCAGGAGGTTCGTTCATCTGACCGAAGCACAATGCCACTTTGGATTCACCATCGAGATTAATCACGCCCGCTTCCATCATTTCGTGATAGAGGTCATTTCCTTCACGGGTACGTTCACCAACACCGGCAAACACAGACACACCACCGTGCGCCTTCGCGATGTTGTTGATCAATTCCTGAATCGTCACGGTTTTACCAACACCGGCACCACCGAACAGACCGATTTTACCACCCTTCAGGTAAGGACACAGAAGGTCAACAACCTTAATCCCTGTGACAAGCTGTTCAGCCTGTGTGGATTGATCCACAAATTCAGGTGCCGGACGGTGAATTGGGTAAGCCTTGTCAGCCTTCACTTCCCCACGTTCATCAATCGGCGCACCAGTCACGTCCATGATACGCCCCAATGTTGCAGGGCCGACAGGCACGTTGATCGCTTCGCCTGTATCGCTGACCGGTTGTTTACGTACTAGACCGTCAGTACCGTCCATCGCAATACAGCGCACTGTGTTTTCACCCAAGTGCTGAGCGACTTCCAAAACAAGCTTTTTGTTGTCGTTACCGACATTGGTTGTTTCCAATGCATTCAAAATAGCGGGTACATTTCCATCCGGGAATGTCACATCGACAACCGCGCCCATAATTTGTTGAATAAATCCATCTGACATTTTTTCTTCCTCTTTTTTAAAACTTTTTTCTTACTGTGTTTTTAAGCCAGAGCCTCTGCCCCGGAAATAATTTCAATCAATTCCTTGGTAATGAATGCCTGACGTGCACGGTTATATTGCAGTGTCAAACCATTGATACGATCACCGGCATTCCGCGTTGCTGCATCCATTGCTGTCATACGGGCTGCCTGTTCTCCAGCGGCGCTATCCAGCAGTGCACGGAAAAACTGAACCCCAAGATTGCGTGGTAGAAGGGATGCTAAAATCGCTTCTTCTTCCGGTTCAAATTCATACGGTGTTTTTGCACTCTCGCTCTCAGATTTTTCATTATCATTCGCTTCTTTGCTTTCCGGCATTTTGAAGGGAATGAGTTGCTGCGCGATTGGTTTTTGCGTCAAAACAGATTGGAATTCATTATAAAGCAAAGAGCAAATATCGAACTCACCCTTTTCAAACAGGTCAAGAATAAGATCTGTCACTTGCGCTGATTCAGCGAAACGAACACGCTTGCCTGAACCAATACCTGTAAAACTTTCAATGATCTTATCACTGTGTTCGGCTTTCAGAAGATCACGTGCCTTACGCCCAACAGTAATAAGTTTTACTGTTTTTCCAGCGCGTTGCAGTTCGGCGATCTCCATCCGTGCTTTACGCACAAGGTTTCCGTTAAAACCGCCACATAAACCACGATCAGATGTAACGACAACAAGAAGATGGGTTTCATCTTTGCCTGTTCCGATCAAAAGCTTCGGTGAGTTTTGATTCACAACCACGCCTTCAGCCACACGCGCCAGCATACCGGCCATGGCTGTTGCGTAAGGTTGAGACGCTTCAGCCTGATCCTGTGCCTTTTTGAGTTTGGATGCCGCAACCATTTTCATCGCCGACGTAATTTTTTTCGTCGATTTGACGGACGCGATCCGGTCTCTATATTCCTTCAAACTTGGCATTCAAGTATTATCCCTTACGCAGCTTGTTTGAGGTTGGCACTGGCAAAACCGTCAGTGAATGTCTGCAAGAATGCTTTCATTTTTTCTTCTACAGCATCATCAAGTTTTTGCTGTTCTTTAATCGCGCTCAGAATATCTGAACCATTTGCGCGCACATCTTCGAGTAAACGCTGTTCGTATTCAGACACTTGATCAACGGGGATACCATCAAGATAACCCTTCGTACCCGCATAAATGACAAATACTTGCTCTTCCACAGCCAGTGGAGAGTATTGCGGTTGTTTCAGAAGCTGTGTCAGGCGAGCACCACGCGCGAGAAGTTGCTGCGTTGATGCATCCAGATCAGATGCAAACTGCGCGAACGCTTCCATTTCACGGTATTGAGCCAGTTCCAGTTTAATCGACCCGGCAACTTGTTTCATTGCCTTAATCTGCGCTGCCGATCCCACACGAGACACAGACGCACCCACACTAATCGCAGGACGAATACCCTTAAAGAACAAACCTGTTTCCAAGAAAATCTGACCATCCGTAATCGAGATCACGTTGGTTGGAATATACGCAGAAATATCACCAGCCTGTGTTTCAATGATTGGTAGAGCTGTTAATGATCCACCGCCCTCTTCATCATTCATTTTTGCGGAACGCTCCAACAAGCGAGAGTGAATAAAGAACACATCACCTGGGTATGCTTCACGGCCCGGAGGACGACGCAGCAGCAAGGACATCTGTCTGTAAGCCACAGCCTGTTTTGACAAGTCATCATAGATTGCCAGAGCATGAAGTCCGTTATCACGGAAATATTCACCCATCGCGCAACCTGTATAAGGTGCCAGGAACTGCAAAGGTGCCGGGTCAGATGCTGTCGCAGCCACAACAATGGAATATTCCATCGCACCATTTTCTTCCAGCTCACGCACAAGCTGCGCGACTGTTGAACGCTTCTGACCAACAGAGATGTACACACAGTATAAGTGTTTCTTTTCATCTTTATCTGTATTGACTGTTTTTTGGTTGATGATGGTATCCACCGCTACAGCTGTTTTACCTGTCTGACGGTCACCAATGATCAACTCACGCTGTCCGCGACCAACAGGTACAAGAGCATCAATTGCCTTCAAACCTGACTGCATAGGTTCGTGCACGGATTTACGAGGAATAATACCCGGCGCTTTGACTTCCACACGGCGCATTTCAGCATCGGCAATCGGACCTTTACCATCAATCGGCTCACCAAGTCCGTTCACAACGCGACCCAGAAGACCTTTACCTGTCGGAACCTGAACAATTTCACCGGTACGGCGTACAATATCGCCTTCCTTGATATCACGGTCCTGACCGAAGATCACAGCACCGACATTATCGTCTTCGAGATTCAGAGCCATACCCTTAATACCGCCCGGGAATTCCAAAAGCTCCCCGGCCTGCACATTATCAAGTCCGTAAATGCGTGCCACACCATCCCCGACGGATAGCACCTGACCAATTTCCGCGACGTCTGCCTGTGCGCTAAAGTCAGCAATTTGCTTTTTCAGGATTTCTGAAATTTCAGCTGCTTTGATTTCCATTTTTCTCTCTTCTCTTTGTTTTCGTTTCGTTTAATGTCTTAAGACGCTTTTGCCTGAGTGGCATTCTGGTTTGCACCTGATTTCATTGCTTGCTTCAGACGCTCCAGTTTTCTTTTTACGGAATCATCAATCATTTTGGACCCAACGGTTACCACCATGCCACCGATAAGGTCTTTTTTGACTTCCACGTCCAGCGTAACGTTTTGTCCCATCGCTTCGGACAATGATTTTTGTAAAGCTTGTGTTTCAGATGCGCTCAACGCACTGGCTGTCTGAACACGGGCATTCACTTCGCCGCGACGAGTAGATATTTCGTTATGAACCGCACCGATAACGCCTGTCAAAATAGGTAAACGTCTGTTTTCGCATAACAATGCCAGCAGGTTTTTGGTTATATCGTTGAATTTTGCCTTATCGGCCAACGCCAAAATAGCTTTCGCCTGCTCTTCACGCTTTAGCATGGGGGAATTCAGGACAGCACGTAGGTCTTCGGATGACTCAATCATGGCTGATAAATTATTCAAATCTTTTTCAATAATATCTAAAGATTTTGACTCGATTGCGGTATCAATAAATGCTGATGCGTAACGCCTTGCGGCTGCCCCTGTTGCTGCGTTTTGATTTGTCACGCTGTAACCCTTAATCCTGCATTAAACATGTATAAAGTTTGGTGATGAATTAGCACATGAAATGCGGCTGTGCAAGCGCATGAGGGCAAGTTTTTTGATTGTTTTTTGATAATTTTTTAAAAGACGAAAAAGCTCCAGTTAAACAGGCCAAAACGCTCAGGATCCATAACCATTCCCATGGCCTTAAAAAGAAGCAAATGGGCGACATAAATCTCTAATGTTCGCCGGCCCGTAAACTGTATCAGCGACACAAAAATGCCGGGTATAGCCTGTGTAGCTTTCGGGTAGGTTTTGGGCTTAAACAACCACACAAAACCGAAGGCCAGAACAGTCCCAACGCCCAATACAAAGGTTTGTTGATCATTAAAACCAAAAAACAGCGATTGTAGGAACACAAACACCACAATGTTCACGGCCAGGAATATTTCGATAATATCTTTTTGTAAGGATCGCGTTTCCTTTTGATGGCGCACCATCCAGCCAAACATGGTGATCATCAAGGCCTGCGTGCCGTATTCCGTTAAAAAAGCCGTTGGCAGCGTCAAGATAATAAGTGCGAATGTCACGGCTCCTAATGTGCTTACATGTCTGATAGCCACGCGCATGACCTCATCAAGCAAAAGACGGCATAACAGAATTGTGAAGAGAATGTTGAGCGGCAGTATGTACATGCCGGAAATGATGTTCGCCACCACCAGAATACCGCCGCCGATCCAGAGTTTCGGCCCGATATCACGACTGCGGGCATAACCAATCAAAAAGAACCAGATCGGCACACACATGCGCCCGAATGTGCGCCACCAAGCCTCTGTTTCCGGAAAGAAATAGTATCCAACATGGTCAATGATCATCAGGATGATCGCGACTGTTTTTAACAAATCGTAGGATGTTATCTCTTTGGGAAGGGTTTTTGTTTGTGTCACGCCGTCGAACCTTTTAGTTTAGTACAATACTGAATTATAACAGGTTTTGCCATGCGTGCACCATCTCAATGGATTTTGTTGTTTGTCGTTTTTGTTGAAGGTTTCGCCGTTCTAGCCGGTGAATTGATGGCCATTCGGCAGATTATCCCTTACACAGGCAGCGGAACAGATACGATTTCGATTATTATTGCTGCTGTTTTACTCCCGCTCGCCATCGGAAATTTTGTGGGTGGGCGGTTTGATGCCAAACAATCCCGTTTTTTTAAATCCGTACGCGCAAAACTGATCTTTAACATTCTGATTGCTATGGGCTTTTTTGCGACGGGCCTATCCTATGTTGTTATTCAAGGCTTTTTCGAAACGCTGGCGTTTCAAGGTATAACCAACCGCCATGTGTTGTGTTTCCTGTATGCCGCAACCTTCCTGATCATACCCGTTTATCTGTTGGGACAGACTTTGCCGCTGATCAGTCATTATTTCAGGCGCGATACCACACAAACCGCAACGGGCAAGATCTTGTTCTTTTCCACCAGTGGGTCGTTTATGGGCTCAGTCTTTTGCACCATGGTGCTGATGGCGATGATCGGTGTGCATTACACGGTTGTGGTTCTTATTATATGCCTGGCTGTTTTGATTTTTATTCTATCGAAAAAGGCTTTCGCGATAGCGCCCGCCCTCTCTGTTATAATTGCCTTGCTGACGTTGGGCTTTAACAACGACTCTGTCATGGCGAAGCATTATGTTGTGAAGAATAATGAATATCACTCTATACAACTGGTTCCGCAGACGGCGGACGGCAGTATTGTGACGATGAAACTAAACGGTAATATTTCCGCCCGCTATGCCGAGGATGATAAAAACCACCTGCGCTATCAGGATTACATTAATAAGGTCTTTTTTGACCCGATCAGCGTTCGCAGCGATGATCCCAAAGAGGTGCTAGTGATCGGCGCAGGCGGATTTGTGATCGGCCTGAAAGACCGTTTCAGTACAATCACTTATATTGACATTGATGAGGATTTGCTGAAAGTATCGGAGGAACAGTTCCTTAAGCAAAAACTGACCAAGAATAAAACATTCGTGCCGATGCCCGCGCGGGCGTTTTTAACGCAAGCCATTCAAAACGGACAGCAGTATGACATGATTATAATCGATGTGTTTCAGGGGCACACATCCCTGCCCGAACATTTGGCAACGCGTGAATTTTATAGCCAAGTCTATGATGCGTTGAAACCGGGCGGCATTATGGCCGGAAACTTTTTTCTCTCACCGCACTTTTCAGACGCGCTCAGCCGCCGCATTGATAATACGATACATTCCGTATTCGACAATGTAGGCCGACACGTCTTAAGCCTTTATGACGGATGGTTAGAGAACCCGCACGCCTATCGGAATATTATCTATAGCGCCTATAAACTGGATGAAGATGAGCGGGTGTATACGGATAATCTGAACCCCGCCTTTTACGATAAAAACCGAAAAGCGAAATAATTTACTTCGTCATTGCGAGCGTAGCGAAGCAATCCATGGATTGCCGCGTCGTGCTTCGCACTCCTCGCAATGACAATAAAATTATAAAAAACTCTGCGGGTCGATGTCAACCTGGACGCGGATGGTGGACGGTGTTTTGATTTGACCAAGCCAATGCGCGATTGCTTTTTGGATATCGATATTTTTATCGGCGCGGACAAGCAAGCGTCGGCGATATTTCCCGCGCAAACGATAAATCGGCGCTTCGGCTGGCCCCAATGTATTGATCCCTGCCCCGTTCGGAGCAGCCAAACCAAACGCCCTTGCTGTTTGAGCAACCAGCTCTTCATCCCGCCCCGATACAATGATCCCCGCTAGCCTTGAGAATGGTGGCATGGTTGCGGCATCGCGTTCCTGCAGCTCCACATCCAAAAAATTATCACGATCATTCGTGGCTAGTGCCTGCATCACACGGCTTTCGGGATTAAAGCTTTGTAAATACACATGTCCCGGATCTTCACCGCGCCCTGCGCGTCCTGCAACCTGATGAAGCAATTGATATGTGCGTTCGGTGGCTCGTAAATCCCCACCCGACAAACCGAGGTCCGCATCAATCACACCAACGCAGGTCAGTTTCGGGAAGTGATGCCCCTTCGCAATAATCTGCGTGCCGATTATAATGTCGATATCCTGATTTTTAATCTCATCCAGAATGGCGCGTAATTTGTCATGTGTATCGGCCGTATCACTGGACAGAACAGCCGTTTTGGCATCGGGGAAAATCTCTTTTACTTCTTCCAATATGCGCTCAACCCCCGGGCCGCAAGCAACGAGGCTATCTTCCTCACCACACGCCGGGCAGGTTTTGGGCAAGCTTTCGTAATGACCGCAATGATGGCAATGCAGTTTGTGCGTGCGGCGATGTTCGACCATCCAAGCCGTACAGCGTGGGCATTCAAAACGGTGACCACATGAGCGGCAAAGCTTGAGCGGCGCATAACCACGGCGATTCATAAACAATAACGCCTGTTCACCGCGCTCTATTGTCTCCGTTACAGATTGTACAAGAGATGGTGCAATAAAATGCTGTCGATCAGGTGGCGTATCCTGTTTCAAATCAATGAGATGAATGTCAGGGAGCTTTGCGCCGCCATGACGGTCAGGCAATTCAAGGTGATGGTAACGCCCTTCCCATGCATTGTGCATGGTCTCCAGTGATGGTGTAGCCGATACCAGCGCAATCGGGATTTGCCCCAAATGAGCACGCACAACAGCCATGTCCCGTGCGTTGTAAATCACACCGTCTTCTTGTTTGTAGGCAGGGTCGTGTTCTTCATCGACCACAATTAGCCCCAAATCAGCAAAGGGTAAAAACAATGCGGAACGTGCACCGATCACAACCTTGCTTTCCCCCAATGCCACACCACGCCAGGTACGTTTGCGCACGCCGGGCGACAGAGACGAATGCCAAAGCGCCGGTGCACAACCAAAACGGTCTTTAAACCGATCCAGAAATGCATTTGAAAGAGCAATTTCAGGCAGTAGGATCAAAACCTGTTTATTTGCCCCAAGCGCTTCGGCCACAGCCTCAAAATACACTTCGGTTTTTCCCGCGCCCGTCACGCCATCTAAGAGAGCGGTTGAAAAACCATTGTCATTCACCATGTTTTTCAGTGTGTTAGCAGCACGTTCCTGATGTCCTGATAAAACAGGGCCGTTTCGTTTTGGATCAGGGTTTTGGCACGGCGCAGAAGAATGAATTTCAACAGCGTCCAGCAATCCCTTTTTCGCCATGCCGCTGACGACGCCCGATGTGCAACCGGCTGCATCCGCAACTTCCGCCGCACGCAATGGCGGTGCACCGATCAAAAATTCAGCAACCTTTTTGCGTTGCGGGGTTAGACCATCGATATCAATACCATCGATAAGCTTATACCCCGTGGCAGGTTTTGGGGGCTCCAAAGCCGAAGAAACACTTAATGTGATTTTGAGGACCGAACCCTTCGGCGCCATGGTGTATTGCGCGACCCAATCCAGAAATTTGCGGTGCACGTCAGGTAGAGGCGGTAAATCATAGTTGGAGACGATTGCTTTGAGCTTATCGGTTTGAACATCCCCTGCCCCATCGCCCCATACAACAGCCGGCACTGTACGGTTGCCAAGCGGCGCTATGACATAGCTGCCACTCTCCGCATGTATTGTATCCGGCAAAGCATAATCATAGGCTTTGTCAACGGGATATGGCACCAGCACTGATTTTATTGACATAATGTATTAAATCTTGTAATGTTCACAAAAATTAAACTATATAAGACGCGATTTATTTATAGAAGGTGTGAATTATGAGCAAAGGCTCATTTCAAACAGGTGCGGCTCAAAATGGTGATCCGCAACAAATCACAGTCCAGGTTGACATTTATGATTTAATCGAAATTACATCCGGATTTGCTGATCAAGAGGGTGTTGCAGAAGAATGGGGGTTGTTTCTGGCTTGGTTGCAAGATGGATATAATTCCGTTCAAGAAAAAGATTTTATTGATGCTGGCCCAGTGCTAGCAGCTTTAAATCACATCAAAAACGCTACAATAAATGCTGTTGGCAGTGATTCTAAAACAGTCGCCATAAGCGTTGCCGATTTAAGAACAATTCTAGAGGCGCAACAATTTTTCAACATTGCGCAAACCGGTTTGCAAAACCAAGACATTACAGCAGCCATAACGGCAGCAGATTTAAAAAATGTTGCGAATGAACCCGATATAGAATTGATGGTCAAAGGTACCGGTCAGACTGTAGTTTTTTCAACTGAACCATCAGTAGAAGCTGTTGTGGATCCAGACGCGTTAGGTGGTGTATTTGATTTTGGTCCAACAGATTATCCAGTGGAAGGTCCTGATATCATATATGGTCCCGATGGAGAACGCATTTTCATCCCCCCTGCAAGCACAACAGATATGGATGAAACATCAACAGCCATATTGCAGGAGCTTTTTGGAAATAATCCTGAGGATGCAAGGATGGTTCCTAGCGCGCATAGTCCTGAGATTGTTAGAGACGCTGTAGATCATGGCATAAAACAATTGTACCTAATCATAGAAAAAGCGCAGGTTATTACAAAAAGCCTGTCTCCCGAATCACCATCTGATCCTCTTACAAGCGAAGCGGGCCCAAGGAGGCCGAGCCCCCTGGAGTTTGATTGGTAAATAATTTTATAACCAAGCTTGCCGTACTCATCAAAACCCAATAGATTTTTGGAAATTCAATTTTTAAAAAGGATATTGGGGATATGAAATTCTTTGTTGATACGGCTGATTTGGAAGAGATTAAGGACTTGGCAAGCACAGGCATGCTGGACGGGGTCACCAC